>JAHWKO010000019.1 GCA_019347855.1 Actinomycetota bacterium | reverse complement strand
ACAAGGAGGGCTACTTCCCCGTCCCGCCCACCGACCACTTCCAGGACCTGCGGACCGAGATGGTCCTCAACCTGATCGCGGCTGGGATCGAGACCGAGATCCACCACCACGAGGTGGGGACGGCAGGACAGGCCGAGATCGACATCAAGTTCGACACGCTGTTGCGGGTCGCCGACAAGGTCCTGAGCTACAAGTACATCGTCAAGAACACGGCCGCGCAGTTCGGCAAGACGGTGACGTTCATGCCGAAGCCGATCTTCCAGGACAACGGCTCGGGGATGCACAGCCACCAGTCGCTATGGAAGGACGGCGAACCGCTGTTCTTCGACGAGTCCGGGTTCGCGCAGCTGTCCGACACGGCCCGCTGGTACATCGGTGGGATCCTCGAGCACGCCCCGTCGATCCTGGCGTGGGCAGCTCCTACCACCAACAGCTACCGACGGCTGGTCCCGGGCTACGAGGCTCCCGTGAACCTGGTGTACTCGAACCGCAACCGGTCGGCAGCGGTCCGGATCCCGGTGTCGGGCTCCAGTCCCGCCGCGAAGCGGATCGAGTTCCGGTGCCCCGACCCCTCGGCCAACCCGTACCTCGCGTTCTCGGCGATGCTCATGGCCGGCCTCGACGGGATCCAGAACCGGATCGAGCCGCCTAAGCCGCTCGACAAGGACCTCTACGATCTGCCGCCCGAGGAACTGGCCCAGGTGCCCCAGGTGCCGGGAAGCCTCGACGAGGCGCTGGACGCCCTGGAGGCCGACAGCAAGTTCCTCCTGGTCGGGGACGTGTTCACCGACGACCTCATCGAGACGTGGATCCGCTACAAGCGGGAGCACGAGATCGACGAGGTCCGCCTCCGGCCCCACCCGTGGGAGTTCATGCTCTACTACGACGTGTAGGGCGCGTACCCCGTCCGACCAGGGCTTCCTGCGACGAGGTCCCCTCGGTCCGCAACGAGTCCCAGCCTGCGCTGACGCTCCCGGGGACCCGCCGACCATCAGAGCCGCGGGACGGACGCGGCATGAACGGCTGGCATCACTACGACGTGGTCGAGAGCGAGCGGGTCGGGCCGGAGCGGCTGAGGCTCGTACGCTGAGCGCTCGCGCGAGGCGGCATGTCGATCGGGGCGTCGGCCGTTCGTGGTGGGGCGTGCGGTGGGCCGAGGACCGGTGACGGACCATCGAAGAGGCGAGCAGGGATGTGTGAGTCCAGCGTGGAAGTAGTCTGTACGGACCTCAAGTGGGGCCCCTGCCCTGGAGGACGCCGAAGTGACGGTCAAGGTCTGGTCAGCGGAGTTGTCACCGCTAGGCGCGCCACCCGAGACCGACCGTCCGTTCGACGGACTACTGCGGTTGCTCGGCCAGCAGCTCGCTGAGTCCGATGTGGGATTGAGAGTGATCTATTCCTGGCTGGAACGCGTCCGCCAGCAAGCCGGCAGTGAGCACGCTGTGCTCGTGATCGAGGATCCGTCGGTCGGTCGGCAGGTCTTCACGGCAGAGGCCGATCCACTCGTCGGTGACCGTGTCGAGCGTCTCGTGTTGCATGCCTCGGCCGGTCTGTACATCGACCCGCCTGTGCTGTTGGACCGAGAGGAGGTCGCCACGGCTCTGAGGCTGTGTCGGATGGCGTTCGAGCTCGACGTCAACCGCCATAAGTCGATGCGCGATCCTCTGACCGGACTGCACAACCGGCGCGGTTACGAGGTTGAACTGTCGCGGTGGACGGACAACGCTGTCCGTCACGGGTGGCCGTTCGCGCTGGTCTTAGGAGACCTGGACAACTTCAAGGAGATCAACGATCGTCACGGCCATGCCGTCGGAGACGAGGTCTTGGAGCGGGTGGGTCGTGAGATCAGCCGTCAACTGCGTCGGGGCGACGTTGCTTCGAGGGTGGGTGGCGACGAGTTCGCGCTCATCCTCAGCGGTGCGGAATCCGAAGCGATCGAGGGGTTGACCGAGCGTCTGCGCGACGGCTTGCGTTCGGCCGACCTGCCTGCTGCGGTCGGTCTGTCATGGGGATGGGCGATCTGCCCTTCGGAGGCCGCCGAGATAAGCCAGCTGTACCGCATGGCGGATGCGCGTCTGTACCGCAACAAGCAGGCGGGTGCCGATGCAACCTGAACAGCTCCAGGCAGAGATCGCGCTGCGCGAGCTCCCGTACGTTGCATACGTGGGCTGGCTCATCTCGGACAGAGGCTCGCATGTGGCCGTGCAGCTCGTCGTGACGGACCCCGACGCCGTGGCCCAGACGTCAGACCGCGCACGCGAGATCCTCGCCCGTCACTACCCGGACGCAGACGCGCGGGTGGACGTTCGGGTGTCGGGGGTACCACGGACGGACCTGCTGGTCGAGCGGCACCCCCCATCCACCGTGCACGGCAACCACGTGGTGGCGTTGCGAGGCCACCGCGGCGAGCTGATCCGCCTGGCCCCACCGGACGCTGCCGCCACCGGCGAGGTACCTCAGAGTGAACAGGGGATCTGATCGTTCCCAGCACCCCGGCAGTGCGGTCGTGAGACGGTGCGTACGAGGGGTGTACGTGCAGTATCCGACATATTTCACAGAACGCGGGCGTTCGACCGCTCTCGGTGGCACCCTTGGAGGTCCACCCGTCTGGGTGGGAGGAGCTGCCGTCCGTGCCCGAGCGAACGCCTGAAGACGTGACCGATCCGTGGCTCGGCTTGGAGCACCGCCTCCACGCCTGGGACGAGGTCATCGCGGTGACCTTCCTGACCGACGAGCTCGGTGAACCCAGCGAGATCCAGGTGTTCACCGAGCACGATGCGGACGTCGGGGTCGTTCGCCAGCGCGTCACGGAACTGCTTCGAGGTTCGCCGTCCCTGCCGTCGGACATCCCTGTCGCGGTCCTCGCCTTGGCCCCCAAGCGACAGGGTGACGCCGCGCGTCCGCGAGCCGTTGCGGTCGGAACACGTCCCGCTGGTCGCAGGGTGGAGATCCGACGTGTCGTGGCAGCGTCCGCCAAGGAACGGTCCGCGGTTCAGGTGATCCTCGGCTACGCCGACCGCCGGGCATCCGGGTTCGCCCGCAACGGGGTCGGCCCTTGGGGTGTCAGCCTCGCGGCACAGGCGACGATCGACGCCGTCGAGACGCTGCTGGGACGTCCAGGGTGGTTACGGCTCGTCGGCGCAGCGGTCGAGGAGCGGTTCGGTCGATCGGTCGTTGCCGTACTGATCGACACCAGCGACGACGAGAGCGTCGAACTCCTCGGCGCCACATCGGCGAGCGAGGTCCCGTTCCACGAAGCCGCCGTGCAGGCGACACTCGACGCCGTCAACCGGCAGATCGCCCTCCGCCTCCTCTAGCCCGAAGCGTCAGCATGTGGACGTCAGCGATGTCCTACGGGCTGTTCAAGTCGAGGCGAGCACCCCTCGGGTCTCCAGTTGCGCGACCAGTTCGGCGGGGGTCCGGTTGCTGTCGGCAGCGAGCTTGCGCACGTCAGCATCACGCAGCCAGAGGATGCGACCCGGTCGCTTGGAGCGCGCGTTGCGAACGAACCAGGCGTGCGCGGCCAGCATCTTCACGTCGCGCGGGGCTCGGTCGGGTGGCGGGCAGCGATCGAGGTCCACGGTCACCGGTCGGGGGATCTGGTAGCGGGGGGCGCAGTCGTCGCATACCACGAACCGCAGACGTCTTCCGGCCGAGTCGAACACCACCGCGTAGCTGGCCGACACGGGGAACCTGCGTGAGCAGCGGGTACACGGCCAGTGCCAGCCTTCGACGGTCGCCACGTCGGAGAACGGTTCCACACGCCGGATCGCGCGTGAATCGAGGTCGATGGACCGGTGGAGGCTGGATGCCATGAGCGTAACGCCCTCGTCCGCACAGCCACTGGAGGCTGTGATCAGCCGTCGGACGCAGCACCGTGCACCGCAGATAACGAACGCCTTGTCCGGGAGTGACGCGCCAGGCGAACCGCTGGCGGGCACCTTGAGCTGCACTACTCACCAGCGCACCAACCTCAACGTCCCGGTCAGGTGACGGTGGAGAGCAGTCCGCGCTCCTCGAGCCGACGGGTGAGATCGGCTGGCGTCTCACGGTTCTGGTGGGCGATCCGACGGACGTCGGCGTCCCGTAGCGTGATGACCGCGTCGGGCGGGGACGTTCGGATGTTGCTCACGAACCACGCGTGGGCGGCGATCGTCCGCAGACCATGTTCGGCGCGGTCAGGCGGTGGCATGCGGGTGAGGTCCAGAGCCACCTGGGTGGGGACGCGGTAGGCGCTGGCGCAGGCTGGGCACACGACGAACCGCAAGTGCCGCCCGTTCGAGTCGAAGATGACCGCCTGACTGTCGGCGACGGGGAACCTCCGGCGGCATCGGGTACACGACCAGTTCGCGCTGGTCGACCATCCGTCCAACGGCGGTCGCATCGGTTCCACGTCGCGGATGGCGCGCGAACCGACGTCGATCGCGGCGGGCAGTGAGCTGTCCACGAGGGATCCCTCTGTTCGGGTCGGGTCTGGTCCGTTGTCGTCGGGCAACGCTCTGCCCTGATCGATCGTGAGGCGTCCAGGAGCACGCCACTGGGACCGAACATGGGCGTGGGTTCAGGTCGCCTCGATCAGACGAACGTCCCAGCTGCTCGCAGGTTGCGCGGAGGACCCGCATGCGTGCGCTCAACGGACGAACGGCTCCGGCCCGCAGACTCACGGCGGCCGCGTACGGGCTGCGTGAGCGAGGCCGCTCACGGGCGTGTGAACCCGCATCTGGGGAACGAGCCGTCGCGATCACGTGACCCGGACGTCAGGCGTCGAGCACGGCCACCACGCGATCTTCCTCGTCGCTGATCTCAAGGTGGGCGACCTCGCTGGCGTCCATGTAGCAGGACCCGACGAGCTCGATCCCCGCCCGGTCGACGTCCGCCCAGCTCGCCACGTAGGCCCGGTGCCCGTCGTCCCCGATCGCCCAGACCGTGTACCCACGGGCCTCGGGCAGCTCACCGACGTTCAACCGGACCTCCATCCCCCAGCCACGGGGCACGACCATCGCGGTCGCGCTCACCCCGCTCCCCTGGGCCGCGTACATGACCCCCGACGGCCCATCGAACGGCTCGATCAGCACGATCCCGAGCGCGAGGACGACCGCCGCGGCGACCGCCGCCACCGACCGCCAGATCGTCACGCGACGCCGCTCCGTCCGCCGGTCCTCCCCCACCGCAGCGATCAGTCGGTCGGCGTGCCCCTCCGGGACCTCCAGCAGACCCTGGGACGCTTCCTCCTCGGACAACCGCGCCAGCAGGCCCGGGAGGGCCGCGAGCGATGCGAGCTCGTCCCGGCACGGCTGGCAGGCCTCGAGGTGGTCCTCGACCTCGGAGCGCTCGGACGGCTCGAGCGCCCCGAGGGCGTAGGCACCCAACGCTCGGCGTAGCTCCGCGTGCTCCCGGTTCGTCATCCCACCGCCCCGATCTCCTCGAGCGCGAGACGGAGGTTGCGCAGGGCGTAGTACATGCGGGACTTGACCGTCCCCTCCGGGACCCCGAGACGCTCCGAAGCCTCGGCGACGGATGCGCCGCGGTAGTACGTCTCCACGATGACCCGGCGGTGATCATCTGACAACGAGCGCAGACCACGTGCGACCTGCCAGCTCTCGAGCGCACGATCGAGCTCGTCATGGACGGCCGATGGGTGCCCGACCTCGTCGATCGTCGCCACCACCCGAGGTCGGGCTCCCCGCCGTCGGTGGTGATCGATCACCAGGTTGCGGCAGATGGCGAAGATCCACGTATCGAGTGAGCCCCTCGCGGGGTCGTAGCGGTCCGCGTTCCGCCATGCCCGTAGCAGCGTGTCCTGCACGATCTCTTCCGCGGCCCCCCGATCACCGACCGACCGGAGCGCGAACGTGAACAGCGGTCCGGCGTAGTCGTCGTGCAACGCTCGGACCTCATCCGGGTCGACCCGTTCGCGTGGGATCGGTGCACCTCCTACCCCCGGGTACGGACGGACCGGGCTCCCGGTTCGATCTCAAGCTCCCGCGGCGGCCAGCCCCTCGTCGCCGGACGCGATCCCGATGTGCTCGAGCACGGCCTCGGCGAAGGCCCTCGGGGCCTCCTCGTGGGGGAAGTGGCCCACGCCCGGTATCGCTCGGAACGTCGCGTCGAGGTCCCGGGCCGTGGCTTCCCCCTGCTCGAGACGCAGGACGGGGTCCTCGGCGCCCCACACCACGAGCGCCGGCACGCGCAGACGGTGGGGCGAGGGCGAACGGGACAAGCCCGGCAGTCGACGCCGCGCGATGCGGACGACGCGGTCGAGCACCGCTCGGCGCGACAGCGTCCGGTAGTAGGCCAACCAGCCACCCGGGTCGCCGGAGACGGCGTCGGCGTACGCCGAGATCACCTCGTCCGGGAAGGCCTCGTGGACGACGGCGGCGTACCGGAGCGTGGCCCTGACGAGCCGTTCAGCCTGCAGACGGAAGGCGAGATCGGGCAGGATCGGGATGTTGAAGAGCGGGACGTGCCACGCGTGCCGCAGATCGATCCGGCGGTAGGGGCTGTTCGACAGGACGAGCGAGCGCACCCGGCCGGGGTGCCGGAAGGTGGTCGCGAGCGCCACTGCGCCGCCCCAGTCGTGTCCCACGACCACCGCCTTGCGGACGTGGAGGTTGCGGATCAGTTGCGAGATCTCGTCCGCGAGCGTCCGCGAGCCGTACCCGGAACCGTCTGAGGTCGTCCGGCCGAAGCCCTTCAGGTCCGGGCAGGCGACGCGGTACCCCGCCTCGGCTAGCAACGGCGCCACGCGTCGCCACGCGTCGCCGTTCTCGGGCCACCCGTGCAGGAGCAACGCCAGATCCGGGCCGTGCCCCAGTGCGCGGACGTGGAACCGTGTGGCGCCCCCCGCGACGTACCCCTCGCGCCAGTCGACCAACGGTCCCTCCTGGTGGCGGATCGCGAGCCTACCCACGTCCGGACCCCAGTACGGTGCCGTCATGGCCTTGGATCTCGATGATCTCGACGAGGACTACCTCGCCTTCTGGCGGGAACGGCACCTGCTCACGCTCACGACCCTACGTCCGGACGGGACGCCGCACGTCGTGCCGGTGGGGGTCACGTACGAACCGACCACCCGTCTGGCGCGCGTGATCACGTCCCGATCGTCGCGCAAGGCGCGCAACGTCGCGGCGTACGGCGCCGCGGGCGGGGCTGCAGCGGTGTGCCAGGTCGACGGCGGGCGGTGGGCGACCCTCGAGGGGACCGCGGTGATCCGTGATGCCCCTGAGGACGTCGCCGACGCGGAACGGCGCTACGCCGAGCGCTACCGCGAGCCGCGCCCCAACCCCGACCGGGTCGTGATCGAGATCGAGGTCTCCCGGGCGCTCGGCCGCGCCTGACTACGGCGCGGGGGACGCGATCGGCTCCTCCACGGCACCGGGTGGGTGCACCGGCTCGACCTGGTCGGGCACCGCAGGCATCCGCCGCGCTGCCGGGAGCGTCGCGAGCGCCACTCCAGCCACCACCACCCCGCTACCCACCAGCACCGCTTGGACGCCGAAGACGCCGGCGAGTGCGGGCGCGAACAGCAGCGGCATGAGGTCGCCGGCCTGATGGTGGACCTGCAGGGTCCCCATGACCCGCCCGACCATGCCCTCGGGGGCCTCGAGCTGCCCGATCGTGCGGACCAGCGGCATCAGCACCCCGAGGATCGTCCCCCACACCACCGCACCGGCGATCACCACGGCGAGCCGGTCCGTCCCCGTGTAGAGCGCCGCCCCGGCGCCGCTGGCGACCGTGATCATCGCAGCCATCCTCAGGGAGGTCAGACGCTCCGAGGCTCGGCCGTACAGCAGCGACCCGGCCAGTAGGCCGGCACCGAAGACGGCGTTCACGTACCCGATCATCTCGGGTCCCCGACCGAGGACGTCACGGAAGAACAGCGGCTCCAGGCCCCCGAACACCCCGAAGGACAGGTAGGTAGCCGTCGCCAGGACCAGCAGCAACCGCAGGGTCCGGCGCCCGTAGGTGAACCGGAACCCGGCACGCAGATCCTGCAACGACGTCCGGTCGGGCTCGACCCGTTGGATCGGCCGCAACCGGACCGGCAGCAGGATCGCGACGCCGATGATCGAGGTGACCGCGTCGAGCACGAACACCCAGCTGACCCCGGCGACGTTCACGAGGAAGGCGCCGACCACGGGACCAGCGATGAACGCCGCCGTCCCCGCTCCCTCGACGTAGGCGTTCAGCCGCTCCAGTCGGCGGGGATCGTCGGTCAGGAACGGCGGCAGGGTGGTCACCGCCGTGAACACCACGGCGCCCGCCAGCGTCGCCGGCAGGACGAGCAGCGCCATCATCTGGATGCTGTCGGCCAGCACCAGCGACAGCACCGCCGGGACGAACACGAGCTCGCCGCCGATCAGGACCTTCTTGGGGTCGATCCGGTCCACCAGCACGCCGGCAGCCATCGCACCGACCAGTCCGCCGAGGCCGGTCACCGCCATCACCAGGGCCAGGCCGAACGCGTCCGTGTGCAGGTCGTAGGCGGCCTTCCCCCAGATGCCCAGGAAGAACCCCGCCACACCACCGGTGTGGGAGATGAAGCGCGCGGCCACGACCCGTGTCACGTTGGGGTCGGGACGTCGCCCGTTCGAAGAGAACAACATGGTGGTCACCTCGGGGGGCCGGCCGCGGGAGCCGGGTCGGTCGGGAGTTCAGGCGGTGCGCGGAGCCGTCAGACGTGCGGCCCGGGCACCGAGAACGGGCAGCACGCGACGATGAACGCGAGATCCGTCTTCACGTGTGCCTCCTTCCCGTCGAGATGACGCGGGGACGGTAACACGCTGGCCGGGCGCCCGGTCAACACCGAGGGCGCTGCACGCACACCGGCCTAGTCCTCGCGGCCGTAGAACACCCGATCGGTCACCTGGCGGACGCGCCGCGTGTGGCGCAGGTAGTCATCCTCGAACCGCTGCCTGCCGCCGTGCCCGTACCCCATGCTGCGGGCGAGCTTCTCGAGCACGGGACCGGAAGCCGGGAGGCTGTCGACGTCCCGTTGCCGCAGCAGGTACAGCCGGTTGCGGACCTGCGACAGGAACCGGTAGCCGGCTCGCAGCCACTGCGCATCGCGGGTCGTGAGCAGCCCCGCGTCCTGGAGCCCGTCGAGCGCCCGCATCGTCGAGGGCGTGCGCAGCATCCGCTCCCGGTGCCCGTGCTCCTGTTGGAGGAGCTGGACGGTCCACTCGACATCGGACAGTCCCCCCGGACCGAGCTTCAGGTGTCGTTCGGGGTCGCGCCGGTTCGGGACCCGCTCCCGTTCGATCCGCGCCTTCATCTTGCGCAGCTCGGTCGCGTCCTCGAGGTGCTCGGGGTAGGCGTAGCCCCTCGCGAGATCGACGAAAGCCTGACCGACCTGCGGGTTGCCCGCGACCCGTCGCGCCCGCAGCAGCGCCTGGTGCTCCCACGGCTCCGACCACCGCTCGTAGTAGGACCGACAGGACGCGAGCGAGCGGGACAAGGGGCCGCTGCGCCCCTCGGGGCGCAGCTCGGGGTCGACCTCGAACGCGGTCCCCTCGGCGGTCACCGACGACAGCGACGCGAGGAGCCGTTCCGCCACGCCGATCGCGTAGGTCGATGCCTCCTCGTCGGAGGCCCCGTCGGTCGGTTCGTGCACGAACACGACGTCGAGATCGGAGATGTAGTGCAGCTCCCTGCCACCGAGCTTGCCGAGTCCCACGATCGCGATGCGGGCCGGCGGCGTGTCGGCCGGCCCCAGGTCGCTGAGCACGCCCTGCAGACCCGCCTCGAGGCACGCGTCTCCGAGTGCGGCGAGCTCGGTCCCGACGACCGAGACCCCCGCATCGCCCGCTAGGTCCCGGATGACGATCCTGGCCAGCTCTCGACGCTTGAACCGGCGGAGGCCAGCCTGTGCCTCGTCCTGCCAGCGCAGCAGTGCCAGCGCGGTGGTCTCGAGGTCCTCCCGGGACCGGGGCTCGGCCCGCTCCTCGGGGTCGGCCAACCACTCGATCGCCTGGGGCTGGCTGGTGAGGAGCTCGCCCGCCACCTCGCTGGTGCCGAGGATGCGGGCCAGCAGGTCGGCGGCCGGGGGCTGGTCGCGGAGCGTCGCCAGCAGCGTCGCCCCGTCCGCCTGGGACTCCACGAGGGTCCGCAGCATCCGCATGCCGGTGTCCGGGTCCGGGCTGTCGGCCAGCGCGTGGAGCATGACCGGCAGGACCGCCCGCAGCGTCCGGGCGCGACGGGTGAGGCCTCCCGTGAGGGATCGAGCGTCCCGCAGCGCCCCGGCTCCGTCGCGGAACCCGAGCGCCTCGAGCCGGCGGACCGCCGCCTCGTCGTCCATCCCCCGCTCGGACGCGACGATGCCCACATCGCTCGCGGGCACGGCTGCGTGTGCCTCGAGCAGGGGCCGGTAGAAGAGCTTCGCGTGGAGATCGCGGACCTCCCCCTGGACCGCGCGGATCCGCGCGAGGAACGGGTCCCGGGCCGGCGTCTCGCCCTGCGGTCGGTGACCGAGGCTCCGGGCGAGGCGTTCGAGCCGCACCGGATCCTCGGGCAGGGTGTGGGTGCGCCGTTCGTCGGCGAGCTGGAGCCGGTGCTCGACCGTACGCAGCTCCCGGTAGGCCGCCGCGAAGGTCTCGGCGTCGTCGTCGGCCACGTACCCGCCGGCCGCGAGCGCGGCGAGAGCCGGCAGGGTCCCGCGGTGCCGCAGGTCGGGGTCGGCCCGTCCGTGCACGAGCTGCAGGAGCTGCACGGCGAACTCGATGTCCCGGAGGCCACCCGGTCCGAGCTTCAGCTGTCGCTCGCCGTGGCGGACGACCTCGGATTTGGCCTCGACCCGACCCTTGAGGTGACGCACCCGGGCGACCACGTCGGGGGCGAGCCGCTCAGGGAACACGAAGGGCTCGGCGCGGACGATCAGCTCCTCGGCGAGGGCCCGGTCCCCGGCGACGGGGCGGGCCTTCAGCATCGCCTGGAACTCCCAGGTCTCCGCCCACCGCTCCCAGTACGAGACGAAGCTGTCCGGCGTGCGGGTGAGCGGACCGTCTCGGCCCTCAGGGCGCAGGTCCGCATCGACCTCGTACGCGCGACCCATCGGCGTCTGCACGCTGAGCAGGCCCAACAGACCCGCACAGACCGCCGTGGCCTCCTTCCGTGCGGCATCCGGATCCGCGCCGTCCGTGGGTTGGTGCACGAACACGACGTCGACATCGGAGACGTAGTTCAGCTCCTCTCCCCCGAGCTTGCCCATCCCGACCACCGCGAGCGTCGCCGCGGGCTCCCCGCCCCCGTGGATCCGGATCAGGTGGTTGGTGGCCCCCGCGAGGATCCCCTCCGCCAGGTGGGCGAGGTCCTCCCCCACCTCGTCGACCGGGACGTCGCCAGCGAGATCACGCGCAGCGATCACGCAGGTCCATCGACGACGGATCGCGGCCACGGCCGCGGAGCCGTCGGCGTCGTCCGCATCCGCGAGGACGTCGCGAACCTCGTCCGCGACCGCCGGCACCTGCACCGATCGCGGGTCCCGGAGCGCGAGCACCGCGGGGCGGTCCTGAGCGAGGAGGCTCCCCAACGGCCGGGAGGCACCCGCGACGGAGATCACCCGGTCGAGCCACGCCTCCTCGTCGCGCAGCTCGCCGAAGAGGTCCGGCTGCTCCCCCGCCAGGCTGGTGACCGCCTCGAGCGCATCCTCGGGAGCGGCCGCCGAGGAGATGCGGTCGAGCAGATCGTCGGTTCCGGGGCGCGGCCCCTCGTCGTCCCACAGCCGCGCGTCGCGGAGCCGGCCGATCGCGCGCTCCGGCGCGAGCCCGGCGACGGCCAGCTGAGCCTCCGGCGTGGCCCTGCGGCCACCCTCCCGGTCGCTCACAGCATGGGGAGGTAGCGGTCCCGCTCGTAGGGCGTGACGTGCCTGCTGTAGCGCTTCCACTCCTGGTGCTTGTTGCGGAGGAAGAAGTCGAAGACGTGCTCGCCGAGCGCCTCGGCGACCAGCTCGGAGCGCTCCATGATCGCCAGCGCCTCCCCCAGGTCCGACGGCAGCTGGGTGATCCCGGAGGCGGCGCGTTCGGCGTCGGTCATCTCGTAGATGTTGTCGAACGCCTCGTCGGGCATCTCGTAGTTCTCCTCGATCCCCCGCAGCCCGGCCGCGAGGATCACCGAGAACGCGAGGTACGGGTTGGTCGAGGGGTCCGGGGCGCGGTACTCGATCCGGGTCGAGGCTCCCTTCTTCGGTTTGTACATCGGGACGCGCACGAGCGCGCTGCGGTTGTTGCGGCCCCACGACACGTAGACCGGCGCCTCGAAGCCGGGGACGAGCCGCTTGTAGGAGTTCACCCACTGGTTGGTGACGGCCGTGAGCTCCCGGGCGTGGGTCAGGACCCCCGCGGTGAAGGACTTGGCGACCTTCGACAGGTGGTACTCATCCGACGCGTCGTGGAACGCGTTGCGGTCGCCCTCGAAGAGCGACAGGTGCAGGTGCATCGCGCTGCCCCACTCGTCCTCGAGGGGCTTGGGCATGAACGTCGCGTAGATCCCCCGCTGGAGGGCCGTCTCCTTCACGACGAGCCGGAAGGTCATGATGTTGTCGGCCATCGTGAGGGCGTCGGCGTAGCGCAGGTCGATCTCGTGCTGGGACGGCGCCACCTCGTGGTGGCTGTACTCGACGCTGATCCCGATCTTCTCGAGCGTGTTGATCGCCTGGCGGCGGAAGTCCTGCTGGATGTCCAGCGGCGTCATGTCGAAGTACGTTCCCGAGTCGAGCGGGCTCGGGTCGTCCGGCGACGGGAAGAGGAAGAACTCCATCTCGGGGTGGACGTAGAACGTGAACCCGAGGTCAGCGGCCTTCTGGAGGTTGCGACGCAGTACCTGTCGCGGGTCAGCCGCGAAGGGCTGACCATCGGGGGTCTCGATGTCGCAGAACATCCGAGCGACCCCCTGCGCCTCGGGCCGCCACGGCAGCACCTGGAAGGTCGAGGCGTCCGGGACGGCCAGCATGTCGGCCTCCTGGACCCGGGCGAACCCGTCGATCGCCGAGCCGTCGAAGCCGATCCCCTCGTCGAAGGCCCCCTCGAGCTCCGCCGCGGTGATCGCGACGGACTTCAGGAACCCCAGGACGTCGGTGAACCACAGCCGGATGAAGCGGATGTCGCGCTCCTCGACCGTCCGGAGCACGTACTCCTGCTGCTTGTCCATGTGCGGTTCCTCCACCCGTGCGCCCCGCATCGTAGTGCCGCGCGCCCTGAGCTCCGCGCTGGGGGACACGGTCGGTCCGCACGTGACGAGACCCCTCGACCGACCTCGACTACCTTCGTGCACTCCCAATCCCGCAGAGGCAGACGCCGACGCACGCCCCCGGCCCCCTCGTTCCGACCTCCGAAGGAACCCACAGATGTTGACCCCGGTCGGTGAGCACGAACTGCTCGTCTTCTGGCTCCAGCTCGTGGTGCTGCTGGGCGCAGCTCGCGGTCTTGGTGGCCTGATGAAGCGCGTCGGCCAGCCGGCGGTGATCGGTGAGTTGGGAGCTGGACTGATCCTGGGCCCCTCCGTCTTCGGTCGCCTGGCGCCGGGGCTGGCCGGATGGCTGTTCCCCGGCGGGGAGGTCGAGAGCGCCCTGATCCTGGCCGTCGCCTGGATCGGGATCGTGTTCCTGCTGACGGTGACCGGCTTCGAGACCGACCTACGCCTGATCAAGCGGCTCGGACGGTCAGCGACCGGCGTCACGGTCGGGAGCCTCGTGGTGCCGCTCGCGCTGGGCGTCGGGTTGGGCTACGTGCTCCCCGAGACGTTCATCGGCGAGCAGGGCAGCCGAGGGATCTTCGCGGCCTTCATCGCCGTCGCGCTGTCGATCTCGGCCCTCCCGGTGATCGCCAAGATCCTCCAGGACATGAACCTGATGCGGCGGAACTTCGGGCAGCTGACGATCGCCGCCGGGATGGTCAACGACACCGTCGGCTGGCTCCTGCTCGGTGCCCTGACCGCCGTGGTGCACACGGGCGAGGTGAACCTGTCCGGCCTGGGGCTGACGCTGGGTGCGATCGCCGTGTTCATCATCCTGGCGTTCACCGTGGGGCAGCGCGCCGTGGACTGGAGCCTGCGGAAGGCCCGCCGTGGGGAGGTCCGCTTCGAGGCCTCCCTGACCGTCACGCTCCTGATCGTCTTCGCCGCCGGCGCGATCACGCACGCGATCGGC
This sequence comes from Actinomycetota bacterium, assembly GCA_019347855.1. Next base: position 14,971 of record JAHWKO010000019.1, on the reverse strand, counting down.
ATGGAAGCGGTCATCGGTGCCTTCGTGATCGGGATCGTCCTGGGACGCTCGCGGTACCTGCCCACCGAGGTCGAGCACTCGATCGAACACCTCAGCCACGCCGTGTTCGCGCCGATCTTCTTCGCGACAGCCGGCCTGTACGTGGATCTCGGGGCGCTGGCCGACCCGGCGGCGGCGCTCGGCGCCCTGGCGGTGCTGGTGGTGGCTGCGGTGTCCAAACTGGCGGGTTCCTACTGGGGCGGCAGGCTCAGCAGGCTCACCCCGGTCGAGAGCCTCGCCGCGGGCATCGGCCTCAACGCTCGCGGCGCGATGGAGATCGTCCTGGCAGCCATCGGCCTCCGCCTCGCCGTCCTGAACGGATCCTCCTACGCCGCGATCGTGCTCATGGCCATGGTCACGTCGATGGCGGCGCCGCCCCTGTTGCGCCCCGTGCTGCGTCGACTGGAAGCCACACCCGAGGAGACCGAACGTCTCGAACGTGAGGAGCTGCTCGCGGCCAGCATCATCGCCAGCGCCGAGAGCGCGCTGCTGCCGACCCGAGGTGGTGCGAACTCGGTGATGGCCGCTCGCATGCTCGACCAGATCCTCCAGCCCCAGGCTGGCGTCACGGTCCTCACCGTCGGGGGGCCCGGCGAAGAGGACCCCGGGCAGCGGATCGCCCGGGCACGTGAGGTCACCGAGGCCTTCGCGGTCCTGGATCCCGAGTTCCGCCACGCGACCGCCGACGACGCCGTCGCCGAGATCCTGGAGGAGGCGCAGCTCGGCTACGACCTGATGGCGCTGGGCCTGAACGAGGAGTTCCGTGGCACCCACGAGCTATCCCACCAGCTCCAGAGGATGATCGCCGGGTGCGAGGTACCTGTGCTCCTCGTGCGCCGTGCGGCCCGAGCCCACAGCCAGGCGCTCGACGGAGCGCCCGTCCGTCGGATCCTCGTCCCGGTCACCGGGACCGTCGTGGGTCTGGCCGCCGAGGAGATCGCCTTCGTGCTCGCCTCCCGGATGGATGCCGAGGTCGACGCCGTACACGTCGTCACCCGTCCGGACCCCGAACGCGCGGGCGCACACCAGATCGAGAGCCAGCTGCAACGCAGCCGCACCCTCTCTCGCCGGTTCGGACGGACGGCGTCCTCGGTTCTCCGGGTGGCGCCGGTCCCCTACGAGGGCCTCCTCGACGCTGCCACCGAGCGTCAGACCGACCTGATCGTGACCGGCACACAGGTGCGCTCCCACGAGGGACGTCCGTTCCTCGGACACGGGACCGAGTACCTGCTCGAGAACGCCTCGGCCGCGGTCGCGGTGATCGTGTTCCCTGCCGGAACCCAGTGACCGGGAACGAGCGGACCCCGGACACGTGTCCGGGGTCCGCTGTTCCTCCGCCGAGCGCCTAGGTCTCGACGGCGCTGGCGCTGCGCGTCGGTGCGGGTGCTGGCGCACGGTAGGTGTACGCCGGCGCCCCGGCGGGACGCGACGGGTCGGCGGCCGACGGCCCGAGCACGAGGTCCGGGTACCCGGCGATGCCGTGCTCGTGGATATCGAGCCCGTCGAGTTCCTCCTCCTCGCTGACCCGCAGTCCCATCACGGCTCTGACCGCGAGGAACGTCACACCCGAGGCAGCGAACGCGAACGCTCCGACCGCCACGACACCCAGCGCCTGGATCGCGACCGAGTGCTCGGCCGAGTAGATCCCGACCGCGATCGTCCCGAACGCGCCACATACGCCGTGCACCGAGATCGCGCCGACCGGGTCGTCGACCCGCAGGCGGTCGATGAACAGCACTGCGCCGACCACGATCGCCCCCGCCAGTCCGCCGACGACGACGGCCCACAGGTTCGTCGCGAGATCCGGCCCGGCGGTGATGCCGACCAGTCCTGCCAGCGCCCCGTTCCCGATCATCGCGACGTCGGCCTTGCCGGCCTGCCGCTTGCTGACGAACCCGGCCACCGCCGCACCGGCGGCGCCGGCGAGCGTCGTGTTCATGAGGACGGTCCCGATCGTCTCACCGAGACCTACCGCGCCGAGCGTCGACCCCCCGTTGAACCCGAACCAGCCGAAGAACAGGACGAGCACACCGGCGATCGCGAACGGGATCGAGTGCCCGGGGATCGCGCGTGGCTTGCCGTCCTTGCCGTACTTGCCGATCCGTGGACCGAGGATCAGCACCCCGGCCAGGGCGGCCGCGCCCCCGGTCAGGTGGACCATGGTCGACCCGGCGAAGTCGTAGAACCCGAGGTCGTAGAGCCAGGCGCCCTCGCCGAACCACTGCCAGTGGCTGATGATCGGGTAGATCACCCCGGTCAGGACGACCGCGAAGGCGACGTAGCTGCCGAAGCGGATCCGCTCGGCCACGGCTCCGGACACGATGGTCGCGGCGGTGGCAGCGAACACCAGCTGGAAGATCGCCTGGACGCCGTCGCCGTTGCCGAAGACGTTCACGAAGTTCGACGCCGGGTCGAAGAACCCGCTCGTGCCGACCACGCCGCCGAGGTCCGAGCCGTAAGCGAGCGCGCCGCCAACGGCCCAGTAGGCCAGCGCGCCGACCGCGATCGTCGCCATGTTCTTCCCGACGATGTTCGCGGCGTTCTTGGCGCGGGTGAGCCCGGTCTCCACCAGGGCGAACCCGAGGTGCATGAGCAGGACCAGGGCGGCGCACGCGGCCACCCAGATCGTGTCGATCGCGTAGGTCAGGTCCTCGGTCGCGGTCTCCTGGGCGAACGCGGGGAGCGCCCCAGCGAGCAGGAGAACCGAGGTGAGGGCGGTCAGCAGTCGGAGCCTGCGCATCTGTCTCCTCGTCTGTCGTGGTTCGACGTCTGGCCGCCCAACACGGCTGTTCACGGGGAGGGAAGCTACGGACGGTGCGTTCACACGCGGTTCCGTGACTGTTGCATCCATGTAACGAGATGCCCGGGGCACGTTCCGACCGTGTGAACGGACCTGGACCGTCGCCCGGGGGAGCCCCGTCGGGCCGTGCCTAGGCTCCGTTCAGAACCGACACCGCCAGGAGGCGCACGTGGGGCTCCGGATCGCGCTCGCCCAGATCAACCCCGTGGTGGGCGATATCGACGGCAACGTCGGACGGATACTCGACGCGTGGCAGGCGGCGCACGACGCCGGCGCCGACCTGGTCGTCTTCCCCGAGCTCGCGGTGACCGGGTACCCGCCGGAGGATCTGCTCCTGCGCCCCGACTTCGTGGACGCCAGCGCGAGCGCCGTGGACCGGCTCGCCGATCAGGGACCGAGCGGAACCGTCGCGGTCGTCGGCCACGTCCGGGTCGTCCCCACACCGGAGGACACCGAGGATTGGGACGTAGCGGTCGCCGCGCGGACGGACCTCCGCAACAGCGCGAGCGTCCTTTCGGATGGCCGAGCGGTCGGCGTCTACGACAAGGCTCGTCTCCCCAACTACGGGGTCTTCGACGAGGGCCGCTACTTCACGCCGGATGGTGACCCCCTGACGGTGAACGTCGCGGGCGTCCCCGTCGGCGTGACGATCTGCGAGGACCTGTGGAGCGAGACGGGCCCCGTCTCGGAGTCCGCCGCGGCGGGCGCCCGCATGGTCGTGAACCTGAACGCTTCGCCGTTCCAACGGGGGAAGCGTTCCGATCGGGACCGGTGGATCGAGCACCACGTCCGGCACGACGGCGTGGTCGTGGCGTACGTCAACTGCGTCGGCGGTCAGGACGAGCTGGTCTTCGACGGGGGCTCGGTCGTCGTCGGGTCGGACGGTCAGGAGGTCGGGCGCGCGTTGCGATTCGCCGAGGACCTGTTGGTCGTCGACGTGGACGTCGCCGCGGAACCCCTCCCCGGCGCCCCGGAGCTCGCGGGTTTCGACACCGAGCGTCCCGCGCTGCCCGACCGTGAGCGGCCCGAGGACCTCGACGAGGCCGCCGAGGTCTGGGAGGCGTTGGTCCTCGGCACGCGCGACTACTGCCGCAAGAACGGCTTCGAGCGGGTGGTCCTCGGCCTCTCGGGCGGGATCGACTCCTCGCTGGCCGCAGCCGTCGCCGCCGATGCGATCGGTGGCGAGAACGTACTCGGGGTATCGATGCCCTCCACCTACTCGACGGAGCACTCGAAGACCGATGCCGCGGAGCTCGCGGAGCGTCTGGGGGCGCGCTACGAGGTCATCGAGATCGAACGGGCGCGCAAGGTGTTCGGGGACATGCTCGCCGACCTGTTCGCAGGTGCGGAACCCGACGTCACCGAGGAGAACATCCAGGCACGCATCCGCGGGATGCTCCTGATGGCGATCTCCAACAAGTTCGGGCACCTGGTCATCGCGACCGGCAACAAGAGCGAGGCTTCGGTCGGGTACGCCACGCTCTACGGCGACATGGCCGGCGGCTTCATGCCGCTGAAGGACTGCGAGAAGCAGCTCGTCTACGCCCTGTCCGAGCACCGCAACAGGTTCGACGACGGACCGGTGATCCCCGAGAACGTGCTCACGAAGGCGCCATCCGCGGAGCTGGCCCCGGATCAGAAGGATGAGGATTCCCTGCCCCCGTACGACGTGCTCGACGAGATCCTCCGGCTGTACGTCGAGGAGCAGCGGTCGGTCGCGGCGATCGTCGAGGCCGGCTTCGAGGAGGCGACGGTCCGCGAGGTGATCCGGATGGTCGACACCGCCGAGTTCAAGCGCCGCCAGGCTCCCCCCGGGGTGAAGATCTCCGCCCGCGCCTTCGGCAAGGACCGCCGGCTGCCGATCACCAACGGCTGGCGCGGCTGACCCCGCCCACTCGACGTCAGTGGCGGCTCGCGACCATGTGAGGGTCGGGCGGCAACGGACGGTGGTGCTCGCGCTCGCGGTACCACTCCTCGTCGCCGAAGTCGTCCGAGACCGGCTCGGTGAGGAGCAGCGCGGGGACGACGAGGTCCCCGAGTCCCAGGAGGATCCCGAGCCACGCGTTGGCCGCGGGCGGGGTAGCGGTGAAACCTCCGATCGCCAGCGGCAGCATGACCATCGCGAAGAACACGTAGGACAGGATCGCGCCGTGGCGGGCCCACTGCCGGCGGTGGTAGATCCCCAGGCTCAGCACGAGCGCGTACCCCGCGATGAACACGAGCACGAAGAGCGCCAGCGTCAGGAGGTTCATGACCTCCTGACCGGTGATGCCGAGCGACGCGATCTCGCGAGCGGAGTGCGCATCGAGTTGGCGTCCGCCGTAGATGATCGTCCCGAGATCGATCACGACCACGAGGTAGGGCAGGGTCAGCAGGCCGCTGACGACCGCCGCAACGACGGTCAGACGGGCGCGGGGACGGCCCTCGTCGGTCAGGGTGGACCTCCCGTTTCGGTCGCCACATCTTCGGGGACCGGACCGGCGCTGTCCAGCCCCTCACACATCGAAGCGCTCGAGCTGGGAGGGACCGTGGCGTTGGAGGGCCCGCTCGGCCCGGGTGGCCTCGGCTGGATCGACGGTGTGGACGCCGACGCCCACCTGCCCCGGCAGGACCGGGTGGAAGGTCAGCTCCCACGCCCGGGACATCTGTGCGGCGCTGGTCGCACCGGTGGCCGCCCCGGTCCCCAGCCCCAGGACACCGGTGCCGGCGACCGCCGCCCAGAAGACGCCGACCGAGTCCGGCCCGGCGCCTCGGAGCACGATGAACGCGATCGCGCCGCCGACGATCATCCCCAGCGCGGAGCCGACGGCAGCACCGATCCAGGTCCGCCGCCACATCTCCCCCGCGAACCCCGCGTCGGCCTCGGCCACCGACAGGTCCGCCGCCGCTTCATCCGCCGCGGGCCCGAACAGGCTGATGCGGGAGGCCTCGACCCCCGCGAGCTGGAGTCCCTGGACCGCGTCGCGTGCCGCGTCCATCGTGTCGAAGGTCGCGAGCACGTCGTGAGGTGCGAACCGGCTGTCGTCGTCCATCGCCCCGCATGGTGCCGCGGAACGGCCAAGGGTGCTCGCGCGTTACCATCGGTGATGCACCCCGACCGCTGGACCCGGGACCCCGGGCCGGCAGGAGATGGAGGTTCTCGCATGCCCTACGGCGATCCCGCTCAGCGCCCCGCACGTCCGTTCTCGATCCACGACCTCCGGGCCATGAAGGAGCGGGGTGAGCGCTTCGCGATGCTCACCGCGTACGACTTCCTGTCCGCCCGGCTCCTCGACGAGGCGGGGATCCCCATCATCCTCGTCGGGGACTCCCTGGGGATGGTGATGCTCGGGTACGACTCGACCGTTCCGGTCACGCTCGACGAGATGCTCCACCACACCCGGGCCGTGACGCGTGGCACGAGCCGCGCGGTGGTGGTCGGAGACATGCCGTTCGGCAGCTACCAGCGGGGACCCGAGCAGGCCCTGGCGAGCGCGACGCGCTTCCTGAAGGAGGCCGGGGCCAACGCCGTGAAGCTCGAAGGTGGCGGCCGCATGGTCGAGGTCACGGATGTGCTCGTGTCCGCAGGCATCCCGGTCATGGGACACCTCGGTCTGACCCCGCAGTCCGTCAACCAGTTCGGGGGGTTCAAGGTCCAGGGACGCGACGACGACGCCGCCGAGCGGATCGTCGATGACGCGGTGGGGCTCGCCGAGGCGGGAGCGTTCAGCATCGTGCTCGAGTGCGTGCCTGCCGAGGTCGCCCGGCAGGTCACGTCGGCTGTGGAGGTACCGACGATCGGCATCGGCGCCGGGCCGGACACGGATGCACAGGTCCTGGTGTGGCACGACTTCCTCGGGCTCACCAGCGGACGCCTCCCGAGGTTCGTGAAGCAGTACGCGGATCTTCGAGGGACGATCACCGATGCGGTGAAGGCGTTCGCGAGCGAGGTCGTTGACGGCGTCTACCCCGCGGACGAACACACCTACGGACGCTGACGAGCGAGCTCCTCGGCCAACGCCGAGTACGTCCGCAGTCCGGTCGCGGTGCGCGAACCGTGCCAGGTGAGCGCCGCCCCGTCCACGAGCCGGGCCGGCACCCCCTGCGCCACGATCCCCGCGGCGTCGCGCGCGGTGAACGCGTACGGCTCGTCCGGCAGTAGCACCGCATCCACCGCCCCGAGGTGCTCATCGAGTCGCACCTGCGGGTAGGGCTCCTCCACGAGCGGGCTCACCTGCAGACCGCACTCGGCGAGCAGAGCGCCCGCGTAGGTGCCGGGCCCGACCACCATCCACGGGTCGCGCCAGATCGCGCACAGGACGGCGACCGTCGGGTCGGGCCGCCGTCGGGACGCAGCCGCTCGCGCGCCGTCGAGATCCGCCAGCAGGACAGCGGCTTCCGGCCGCCGGTAGACCAGGCGCGCGACGTCCTGGATCACCGTCCGAGCTGCGTCGACATCCTGGGGGTAGCTGACGTGCACCGTCGCGCCGGCATCCCGGAGCGCAGCGACGTGGTGCTCCCGGTTCTCCTCGAGGTTCGCGAACACGAGGTCCGGCCCCAGCCGGAGGATCGCATCGACGTCGGGGTTCTTCGTCCCGCGGACGCGCTCGGCCGACGCGAACCCGCCAGGCGGCCCGAGGCAGAACGTCGTCACCCCCACGACCCGGTCGCCGACCCCCAGGCGATGGAGCAGCTCCGAGATGCTCGGGACCAGAGACACGATCCGGGTCGGCGCCCGCTCGGTCGGGACCTCGACGCCGGTGGCGTCGGTGACGCTCACTCCGGAGCGCGCGATGGGACCTGCTCGCCCTCCGCCGACCGGGCGAGCACGTAGAGGTAGTCCGACAGACGGTTGAGGTACCGCAGCACGGTCTCGTCCGGGAGCAGCCCCTCCCCGATCAGCCCGACCACGGCCCGTTCAGCGCGCCTGGCCACGGTCCGTGCCAGATCCAGCCCTGCTGCGACCCGCGTGTTGCCGGGCACCACGAACCGGTCGGGAAGCGGGTGCTCGTCGACCACGGCGTCGATGCGCTCCTCCAAGGCCGCGACCATGGCATCCTCGACGCGGCTCACCCCCGGCTCCAGCCGCTCCCAGCGTTCGGGGGCGGTGGCGAGCTGCGCGCCGACGACGAACAGCTCGCGCTGGACCTCGAGGATCGCCCCGTACAGCCGGTCGCCCGGCTCGAGCTCCGCTCGCGCCAGCCCCAGGGCGCTGACGAGCTCGTCGGTCGTGCCGTAGGCATCCAGCCGCGGGTGGTCCTTCGGGACCCGGCCGCCGTACAGCAGCCCGGTGTCGCCCTTGTCACCCGTCTTCGTGTAGACCTTCACGACGCTCCTCCGCTGTCGCGCCGCAGCGTAACCTGCGACTCCCGGACCCCGACGTCCGGCGTGCCGAACGCGTTGCGACCCTCCGGACCCGTCGAGTAGCGTCGCTTGCCGCAGCCCGGAGCGTGCGAGTCACCCCCCGCACCCGCTGGTCGGGCCCAACCGACGGTGACAGGTCGACCCGCTGTGAGCTCAGAGCCGGCATCGCCCCGCCACACCTTCCGCGTCCTGACGCGTACCCGCACCGGGTACGACGGCGCGGTCATGCACGACGTCCAGCTCCAGGTGGCGGCGAGCGGCGCGATCGTCTGGGCCCAGACCTTCACCGACGAGCAGGAGGCCGACGACTACCGAGCCGAGGTCGAGGAGGACCTCGACGAGCTCGACGACGCGGGCTTCCGACGCAAGTGGAGCGTCCCGTCGAGCGCCTGACGATCGCCATGAGGATCCCGTGCGTGCCTGGGTAGACGACGGGCTGGTCGACGCGAGCGAGGCACGGGTCTCCGTGTTCGACCGTGGCTTCCGGACCGGTGAGGGGGTCTTCGAGACCCTCCGCGCGTACGGCACCCACCCGTTCCGGCTCGACGCACACCTCGAACGGGCCGCGGCCGGCGCCGAGACCCTCGGCTTCGAGCTGCCCTCACACGTGCGCGACGCCGTCGTCGAGACGACGCGTGCCAACACGAGCGAGGGCGAGGACCTCGCGGTGCGGGTGACGGTCACGCCAGGCCAGCTCGACCCCACCGCGACCTTCCCCCCGACGGGGGAGACCGCCTCCTCGCCGACGGTGGTCGTGACCGCCAACGTGCTGCGTTACGGCTCCGAGATGTACCGCGACGGCGTGTCGGCGACGGTCGTCCCGTGGTCGCGGGAGATCCCCCAGGTGAAGGCCGTCTCGTACCTGGCCGCCTCGCTCGCCCGGCGGGAGGCGATCCGCCAAGGGGCCGACGAGGCGCTGCTCACCGATCAACGCGGGATGGTCCTAGAGGGCTCGTACTCGAACGTCTTCGCGGTGATCCGCGGCGTCCTCGTGACCCCTCCGGTCGAGGCGGGGATCCTCGCGGGCGTCACCCGTGCGGTCACCCTCGACGTGGCCGCGGCGGAGGGGCTGAACGCCGAGGAACGGCCGTTGTCCGTGAGCGAGCTCGTCGAGGCCGATGAGGCGTTCCTCACCGCCTCGACCCGCGAGATCGTCCCGCTGGTCCGCATGGCCGGTCGGATCGTCGGCAACGGTCGCCCTGGCCCGGTGACGGCCGCCCTGCACGAGGGGTACCGCGGGGAGGTCCGCCGGGAGATCGAAGCCGGCTAGGTCAGCCGGACTCGTCCGGCTGGCCCAGAGGCACAACCAGCACGGACGTCTGCGAGGTCCGCCGGACGTCCATGCAGAACTGGCGGTACTCCTCGCTGCGGAAGAACCGGTTCGCGTCGTCCTCGGTGGCGAACTCCATCGTCACCGCCCACGTGGGCCCCTCGTCGGCGCGTCGGACCGCAGCGTCCGCAGCCATGCCCTCGAGCTCGCGGCAGAGCCGGTCGCCGGCCAGACGGTCGCGGCAGTCGAAGACGACCTCGTACCGGATCGGCGTCCCGTCACCCATCGGGAGCCCGTCGAGCGTGCAGTGAGGTGTCGTCGCGCTCGATCCCGTCGATCTTCAACCCCGCCTTGATGCCGTAGTACCGGTTCGCGAACAGGATCACCGGGGTCATGTTCTCGATGTGCGCGCTGTTCCGCAACGGCCCACAGTCGATCCCCCACATGCCGGGGATGTCCGCGGCCAGGTGCGCCACACGGTGGTTCGCGTCCGGATCGTCGCCGCAGATCAGCACGTCGCAGGCGACGGGTTCGTCGACGTTCCACAGGCGCGCCGCGGGGACGTCGTGGAAGGCACTCACGATCCGGGCGTCCGGCAGCAGCTCCTGGGACTCCTCGGCGGCAGACCCGGCCTCGACCGCGACCGCCATCGGTCCCACGTCGTCGAACTCGAGTGGGTTCACGACGTTGACCACGAGCTTGTCACCGATCGCGTCGCGCAGCTCCCGCAGCGTCGGCTCCTGCGCCGAGTACGGGACGGTGATCACCACGATGTCCGCCGCCTCGGCCACGGGGAGGTTCTCCCCGCCCTCCACCTCCACGCCCTCACCTGCGCGTTCGCGCACCCTGGCGGCCACGTCCTCGGCCTTGTCCGCGGTGCGAGACCCGATCCGGACCGGGTACCCCGCGCGGGCCCACCGTGCGGCCAGACCTCGCCCCTGCGGACCGGTCCCACCGATCACGCCGATCACGTCGCTGCGGTCGGGCTGGGTCACGGCGGCCTGCTCCTTCTCCGGGACGGGGGCCGCGCCGAGCCTATACTTCGGCTCCACGTCCGAGCCCACTGCTCACGAACCGGAGCCCTGTTGGCCGCTGCCCGCCTGCCGGAGCACCTCTCGCTCCGCTGGCACCGGACGACCCTCGACGGTCGCGATGCCTTCTACGGCGAGGCGGGAGATGGACCGCCGCTCGTCTTCCTCCACGGCTGGGGGGTGACGAGCCGCTCGTACGCGCGGGCGATCCCGACTCTCGCGGCCGCGGGCGCGCGGGTGATCGCCCCGGCACTGCCTGGGTTCGGGCAGAGCGACGAGGTCCCTGGGGAGCTCACCTGGGCGAAGCTGGCGGGGTGGATCGACGACCTGCTCGACCACGCGGGCGTCGACGAGCCCGCGTTCTTCGTCGGGCACTCCTTCGGTGGGGGCGTAGCCACGATGACCGCCTGGCACCACCCGGAGCGCGTCCGGTCGCTGGTCCTCGTGAACTCGGTCGGCGGTGCGTCCTGGAAGCCCGAGCGCAGCCTCGCCGACCGTCCGATCTGGAACTGGGGGATGCACCTGTCCACCGAGTGGACGAAACGCGGCTACCGCCGGATGCTCCCGGTCGTCGTCCGCGACTTCACCCAGAACGTGTTGCGGCACCCCGCGAACCTGTGGCGGGCCGGACGGCTCGCGGCGGCAGCCGACATGCGGGGGGAACTGGCCGAGCTCGCCGAGCGCGAGCTGCCGATCACGATCCTGTGGGGAACGAACGACAACATCCTGCCCGAACCGGCCTTCGCGGCGATGTGCGAAGCGGTCGACGCGACCGGCGACCGCGTCCAGGGGGGACACTCGTGGCTCCTCGCCGACCCGGATGGGTTCGGTGAGGTGCTGACGAACTCGTTGGCGATCCACTCGCTCCTCACCCGGGCGCGCAGCGCCACATCCTGACGTCGTGGCCGACGACACGCGCCTCCCCCGCGCCCCGGAGCCCGTCCACGACCCCGATGGCCCTCCGGCGGGCACCTACGAGACCGACGTCGTCGTGCTCGGCGCAGGCGTGGCCGGGCTCGCGGCGGCTGCATCGCTGGGCGACGTCGGTGCCCGGGTCGTCGTGGTGGACAAGGGCCGCCCGGGACCGTCGGGATCGTCCCCCTGGGCCCAGGGAGGGGTCGCGGCGGCGGTGGGACCCAACGACACCCCTGAGCTCCATGCCGCCGACACCACCAGGGCGGGCGACGGACTCTGCGACCCGGCCGCGGTCGCGGTGCTGACCAGCGAGGGCCCGGGCGCGATCGCGCGGCTGGTCGAGCGGGGCGCGCGGTTCGACCACGCCCCGGACGGATCGCTGCACCTCGCTCGCGAGGGCGGGCAGCGCATCGCGCGGTCGGTCCACCGCGCCGATGCCACCGGCGCCGAGATGGTGCGCGCGCTCCGCGGAGCCGTGACCTCCCTCGTCGAACGGCTGCCTGGTATCGCCGTGGCCGTGGCCGGCGGTCCGTCCCGCGTGACGGGCATGTGGGTCCTGACCGCGGACGGGCTCGCCCTGGTCCGCGCCCGTGCCGTCCTGCTCGCCACCGGAGGCTGCGGCGGCCTGTTCGCAGCGACGACCAACCCCGACCACGCGACGGCCGACGGGGTAGCGCTCGCGTGGCGGGCGGGAGCGGCGGTCCGCGATCTCGAGTTCGTCCAGTTCCACCCGACCGCCCTCGCCCCCGGCGGGACGATCGGAGCCCGGCGGCCGCTGCTCACCGAGGCGCTCCGGGGGGCGGGGGCGACGCTCCACGATCGCGACGGCGAGCGCTTCCTGCTTGGGCTCCACCCCGACGCGGAGCTCGCCCCCCGGCACGTCGTCGCCAAGAGCATCCTGTCCCAACCGGACGGGATCGCGTACCTCGACGCCACCCGGCTCGGCGAGCGCCGGCTCCGCGAGGAGTTCCCCACCGCCCTGCGGGGGGCCGAGGAGCACGGCATCGACCTGACGACGGAGCGGGCGCCGGTCAGTCCCGCGGCCCACTACCAGGTGGGTGGGATCCGGACCGACCTCGACGGCCGGAGCTCACTGGACGGTCTGTGGGCCGCCGGCGAGGTCGCCTCGACCGGGGCGCACGGGGCGAACCGCATGGCTGGCAACTCGCTACTCGAGGCCCTGGTCTTCGGGAAGCGAGCTGCCGCCTCGATGGGCGACGTCCTGGACCGTTCCCCGGGGCCTGCTGGCGACCCGCCGGAGCTCCACGGCGACGTCCCCGATCCTGCGGACCTCGCCGACCTCCGTGGCCGGCTGCGCCGCGCGATGTGGCAGGGCTGCGGGCCCGTGCGTGATGCCGGCTCCCTCCGTGACGCCGCCGGGTCCATCGCGGAGGTCGCACGCGAGGTCGGGGCCCCCTCCCCCGATCCGGTCCACATCGAGCTCGTCCACGCGGCCCGCGCCGCCGGGCTCCTCATCCGGGCAGCTGCCCTGCGCACCGAGACACGCGGCGGGCACGTCCGTGACGACCACCCGGACCGAGCTCCGTCGTGGGCCGGCGTGCATCTCGAGCTCCTCCGGAGCTGACCGCTCAGTCCGGGGTATCGAGCCCGATCGCTGCCATCCGACGACGGTGCTGCTCGAGCAGGGAGATGGCGGTGCGTCTGAGGACGTCGTCGCCCGTCTCCTCCAACTGCTCGAGGAGGACCAGCAAGGCATCCGTGTCCGTGATCGCGCCCTGGAACTCCGTGAACGCGCTACCGGTCACCTCGGCTGCGAGCCGCCGGGTCCGGTCCCGTACCGCACCGTCGTCGCCCACCGCATGCTGGATCTGGTCGGTGGCGAAGGACTCGAACCCCTCTCGCCCCGCGAGCGCGTCGACCACGACCTCTGCGGTGTCGTCGTCCAACGCCGGGGCGACGGCCCTCGCGAAGTCCGCAGCCATGGGCAGCCCGATCGCGAAGAACGTGCAGGCCGAGATCCAGTCCTCCACGGGGAGCCCGTCGAAGAACGCATCGATCCGGGACCGCTGCCGGTCGAGGGGCGGCTCGGGGAGGTCGGTCAGCTCCTGCAGCCGTTCGCGCAACTGGAGGTACCGCCCGTGCTCGGCGACCGCGAACCCGGAGAGCTCGTGGGCCGTCCGGACATCCGGGGCGAGCCGGATAGCCGCGGCGGTGACCTCGAACGCCCGCAGCTGTGCGTACGTCAACGCCCCGAGCAGTTCGACCGTCGCGAGGACCTCGGGCGCGCTCACGGCGCGGGAGCACCGGGCTGGCCGCTCCGACGGGGGCGCCAGCCGAGGCGCTCGCTGATCTCCCGCGCGCATCGCAGCACCCGCAGGGCCACGGACTCCGGTTCCGGCAGACGCGAGGACGGCGCCACGATCCCGACCGCCGCCACGGCTCGACCGGTGTGGTCGAACACCGGTGCGGCCACACCTGACGCGCCCTCCTCCAGCTCGTCGCGCGTGTAGGCGACCCCGCGCTGCCGTACCGCTTGGAGGCTCGTGTCCTTGGCCCCTTCGGGGAGGAACGCCAGCAGCGCCCGGCCGTGCGCCGACACGCCCAGCTCGTGGCGCAGGCCCACGCGGTAGTTCACCTGGACGAACCGTTCGGGTGGTTCGACGACGTCGACGACGACGAGGTCGTCGCGGTCGCGGATCGCGAGGCAGGCCGTCTCCCCGATGTCCTCCATCAGCGACCGCAGGGCAGGCTGGGCGAGGCGACGGACCTCGAGGCCCTGGGCGGCCCGGACCCCGAGCTCAAGCATCGCCAACCCGAGTCGGTACTTGCGTGTCTCCGGATCGCGAGAGACGAACCCCTCGTCGGTGAGGGTCTCGAGCAGCCGGTAGAGCACCGCGCGATCGAGGTCGGTCTCGTCGGCGAGGCTCGAGACCGTCATCCCATCGGTGTTGTCCCCGAGGGCCAGGATCACCGACAGGCCGCGGGCGAGGGTGCGTGAGCCCGTGGACCTCTTGCTCTTGCCGTTCCCGGCCACGGACCGTCTCCTCCTGTCGGGCGTCCCTCGGAGTCTGGGCGAGCGGTGGCCGCACGGTCAAGTGCGGTCGGGGGGTGCTGCCGCCCCGCCGCGCAGGCCCCCGCGGTCGCGCACCCTAACGCGCCGCTCCCGGTGCGGCGAGGGCCGGGACGAACGGCCGGGGACGCCGGCTGCCACAGCCGCGGTCGGACAGCAGGCTTCCCCTACGAACCGTGAGGACTTGCTAGGTTCGACGACCGCGGCCAGCGACGGCGCCGGTCGCAGGGCGGGACCCCCGGCCGATGCCGGAACCGGGACGACGACCGATCAGCAGTTGGTCTGTCGGTACGGGGGACATCCGTGACGTGCGCCCCGCCCGCTCGTTGGACCGCACGCAGAAGCGACGGGAGCCCGAGGGGTGCCGAGCGTCAAGAACGGGATGGCCACGCTGGGCGGCGTGGCGTCGATGATGGTCGATGGCGGGTCCGCGGTCTTCAAACGGAAGTTCCCGGTCCGCGAGTTCATCGACCAGTGCTGGTTCATCGCGAAGGTGACCGCGCTCCCCACCATCATGATCTCGATCCCGTTCGGGGTGATCA
>JAHWKO010000018.1 GCA_019347855.1 Actinomycetota bacterium | reverse complement strand
TGGGTGGCGACGATGACGGCTTCGGCCATGGAGGTTCCTTCACGCGGGGTCCCTCCAGGCTAGTCGGACGCGAGGCCTGCTATCCGGCGGCCCGGCTGAGGACCGGCTAGCCCCTGGGGTAGTCGGACCACGATGACCACCAGGTCGGCGGGCCGGCTGCCGGACCGGCTAGCACCTGGGGTAGTCGGGCGCGAGGCCTGCTATCCGGCGGCCCGGCTGACGGACCGATTAGCCCCTGGCTAGTCGGACCACGATGACCACCAGGTCGTCGGGCCACGGTGTCCACCAAGTCGGCGGCCCGGCTGACGGACCGACCACCGTGCTGCGGTTCCTCGGTATCGTCGCGGACGGGGTCGCGTTACCGCGGGCGTTCAGGAGGACCTCCACCGGTTCTCGGACGGACAACTGTCGTCGAGGACGCCGTCGAGCCCAGAGAGGCCTGAACCCATGAGCACGGGTGTCGTCCAGGTCGCTGACCGCGTGTGGCAGATCGCGGTCGTTCCCTACGTCAACGTGTTCGCGATCCGCGACGACGATGGCGTGACGCTCGTGGACACCGCGCTCCAGGGGCGGGCCGAGTCGATGATCACCAAGCTCGGGGCGCTCGGGATCCGCCCGACCGACATCCGCCGGATCCTGCTGACGCACTGTCACCCCGACCACGCCGGCGGAGCCGCGCTCCTGCTCGAGCGGGGCGCTTCACCCGAGGTCCGCGTCGGACCCGCCGACCTCCCGACGGTCCGCGGTGACGCCCCGCAACCGCCCCGGGACCCGTCGACGTTCCTGGGCCGCATGTCCCAGCGGTTCACCGGTGGGGACGACCCGGGGATCCCGCCGGTGGCCTCGGTCACCACGATCGAGGACGGCGAGGAGCTCGCGATCGGCGGTGGCTGCGTAGCGGTGGCGACGCCCGGGCACACGCCGGGTCACACCGCCTTCCACCTCCCTAGCCGCGGGCTGCTGATCGGTGGGGACGTGCTCTTCAACGTGTTCTCCCTGCGCCCGTCGCCCGGGTTCCTGTGCTCGGACATCGCCGTGAACCGCGCCAGCGTGGTCCGGCTGGCGGAGCGCGAGCCGAGCATCCTCGTGCTGACGCACGGCGACCCGGTCAACGAGGACCCGGCGGGCAAGCTCCGCGAGCTCGCTACCTGACGGAGGATGTCCCGGGTCAGAGGGGGTCGCGGTGCACCGGGCACGACATGCACCGGGGCCCGCCGCGCCCGCGCGGGAGCTCGTAGCTGGGGATCCGGTGCACGATGATCCCGGCGTCCTCGAGGATCCGGTTCGTGGTGGCGTTTCGCTCGTAGGCCACGACCTCGCCGGGCCCGATGGCGAGGACGTTGTTGGCGTCGTTCCACTGTTCGCGCTCGGCCTGGACGCTGCCGAGCGCCGGCTCGATCGCCCGGACCTCGTCCAGCCCGGCTGCCCAGGCGAGACCGTCAACGAGGTCGCCCCCCTCCTCGACCTTCAGCGTCCCGCCCGGTCCCGGCGTGACCTGCAGGCACCGCACCTCGCGCCGGATCCGCGGGTAGAGCAGGAACGCGTCGCGATCTGCCATCGTCACGACGGTGTCGAGGTGCATCGTGCTGCGTGCCTTCGGGAGCTCGACCGCCAGGATGCGCTCGACCACGCCCGCCGTGAACAGCCGCCCCGCGAGCGCCTCCGCCCCGGACGGCGTGGTGCGCTCCGAGAGCCCCACCGCCAGCCCCCCGTCACCGACGACCAGGACGTCCCCGCCCTCGACGGTCGCGGGGAAGTACTCCACCTCGTCGGCGCCGAACCACACCTGCCCGCCGGAGAACCGCGGGTGTCGGTCGTAGACGAGCCGCAGGAGATCGGCCTCGCGGCGACGCACCAGGCGGTTCATCGGCGAGATCACCACGCCGTCGCCGATCCACGCCGAGGAATCCCGCACGAACACGGTGTTGGGGAGCGGAGGCAGCAGCAGCTCGAACGGCAGCTGCACCTGCGCGACCAGACCGGACCCACCGCCCACCTCCTCGAGCGACACCCCACCTATCAGGTGATCGACCAGCCGCTCGGGGGACAGGTCCAGCAGGAACCCCCGTACCCGGTCGACGAGCTGGGGCCCGCAGGCCGATTCCGTCACGTGGGACGTCACGACCTGGCGGGCGACCTGGGGGTCGGCCACGACATCCCGGAGGAGCTCGTCGAGGTGCAGGACCTCGGCACCGGCATCCGACAGCACCGACGTGAACGCGTCGTGCTCGTCACGAGCCCGGTCGACCCAGAGCAGCTCGTCGAAGAGCAGCTCGTCCTTGTTCGAGGGGGTGACACGGCGCAGCTCGAGTCCCGGTCGGTGCACCAGGACGGCGCGGAGCCGGCCGACCTCCGAACGGACGCCCAGCTCAGCCACGGGCGTCAGCGGGACCTCACCAGGTTGCCCGCGGGGCGGTGTGGGGCCCCGCGCTGCGGATGATCGACTCCGTCTGGCCGAGGACCGGTTGCCAGATGGCCTCGGGGCCGCCGGCCGTGACGGCGTGGACCAGCTCGCTGGCGTGCGACCGCAGCCAGTCGCGGGAAGGGGCGGAGGCGGCCAGGTCCTGGTTGTGGACCAGGAGGAACGTCGCGCCGCGCGCCGCGGCGGCGGCACCGGCTCCGAGCGAGTCCGGCCAGTTCTCACCGGTGGCGAGCACGACCTCGAGCCCGTCCGAGTAGGAGTTCGGGTCCTGGGGGTCCTCGGACCAGCGCTTGAGGAGCTCGTCGGCGACCACCGTCGACGTCCCGTAGGGGCCGTCGCCGGCGAGCTCGCGGAAGGTCGCACGGGGCGCTGCCTGGCGAGCGGCGCTGCGGACCCCGTCGGTGATCGTGCCGCGGCCGCCGACGATCGTGACCCCCTCCGGCCAGGAGCGCTGCTCGAGGACCCAGCGGGTCGCGTCGCTGATCGCCTGGGGGTGGACCAGGAGCAGCGGCAGGTCCTGGGAACCACCGAACGCGCCGGCCACCAGCGCGTCCTGGTAGTCGAACCGCGGGTCGGGGTGCTGGCCGAGCGCGAGCAGCACCTCGTCGGGGTCCTCCTCCTCGATCACGCGCCAGGCGACCCGTCCCGCGGTGTCGTACCGGGTGTCGCCGGCGAGACGCTCGACCTTCTTCAACCCGAGGCCCCGCAGCTCGTCCATCACGGACTCACGCAGACGGTGGGGGCCGCCGATCACGTACGCCTCGGTGGCGCCGAGCCGCCGGATCTCGTCGACCACGAGCTGTGGGACGTGGTCGGACCGCGAAAGCAGGATCGGGGCGCCGTAGCTGCCGGCGAGCGTGGTCGCCACCAGCGCGTCAGGGTAGGCCTCGGCCGAGGCGATGATGACCTCTTCGCTCTGTGGGAAGCGCTGCTCGGTCAGCACCGGGTCGTCGAAGGCCCACTGGGACAGCTCGATCGCGGTCTCGATCCGCGCGTCGCCGTAGCGGCGTTCGACGGCGGGGACGACCTCGAACGTCGTCTCGATCGGACGAGCGTTCGGTGCGGTCAGCCGCGCGCGGTAGGTGCCGGGGGCGACCTCGTTGCCTGCCGTGTCACGCAGATCCCAGCGACGATCGAGCGAGCCGCCCACACCGCTGGTCGTGCGGACGAGGCCGCCGTCGCCGTCCCGGATCTCCAGGGTCCACGCGGAGCTCGGGTCGACCTCCACGTCCCAGCGGGGGCGCTCGCCGATCACCGGCTGCTCGTCGCGGGCGGTGGGCCCCCCGTACAGGGCGGGGTCCATCGCGGACCCCACGAGATCGGGCATCTCGTTGCGCACCCACGGGTACAGGTGGTCACCCGGGCAGGCCTTGTTGGCCACGTCCTTGTGCCCGATGATCGTCCGCAGCGTGACGATCTCGTCCTCGGGGATCGTCGTGGTCCCGCCCCCACCGGAGATCTCGGTCGTGGTGGCCTTCGGGTCGATGTGGTGGATGTCGAACTTCCACGCCATCACCCTGACGAGGGCGTCCTTCATGACCTGGGGCGGGGCGATGTCCGCGCTGCCGCCGCACCCGCCGAAGCACCCGAGCGCCGAGACGCCGACCGCCCCCGAGTTGAACCCGGCCGCGTGCGCGCCGACGACGGCGTGCTTCATGCCGCCGGCGCGACCCTCGTAGATCGTGCCGTACTTGTCGACCAGGAAGTTGTAGCCGACGTCATCCCACCCGAGGCTGTTGCGGTGGTACTTGCACACGCCGAGGACCTGCTTCCAGGCATCGGCCTGCGAGTAGTTGTTCGAGCCGGCGGTGTGGTGCACGATCCCGAAGCGGACGTCGGGCGCGTAGTACGGGGTGGCGCGGGGCGCGCACTCGTTGCCGGGGTCCCACTCGCTGCGTGACCGGATCGACGGGTTCGCGGCTGCGGCGCTCGCGGCGTTGGGGTCCTGGGAGGCGGGCCGGTAGCCGTTGTCGTCGACCTCGACCAGCTCCAGCGAGACCTCGGCGGCCTCGCTCGAGCGGATCTGGATCTGCGTGGCCCCGGTGACCGGGACGGGCAGGCTCGCTCCGTCGCGGGCACGCCGCTTCTCGTCGCTGTTGTCGTCCGGGCCCTCCGCGACGTGCTCGGGCTGCTCGAAGTGCTGCCAGTCGCTCCAGCCACCGTCGACCCGCAGCCGCCACTCGACCTCTACGTTCTCGCCCGCCCACGACGCACCGACGACCTGGACGTCTTCGGTGCTCACGGGATCGGCGACGTGCCAGCCGGCGGCGCCCCGCCACTGCCGCACGTGGTGGTCGCGGACCTCGACGGTGGGACGTTGTCCCGAGGACGCGGGCAGCACCGGCAAGCCGATGATGGCGACGGCGAGCACCAGCACGAGCGCGCTACGACGGGCACGGATCACGGTCGAGACTCCCCCAAGCTCACGAGCAACTCCAGTAACAGAACAGTACTCCAACCACACCTGTCACGCGAGGGCGACCTCGTGACGGCGCCACGGCCTCCACGTTGTCCGGTCGTGCGAACCTACATGTCGGCAGGTCGGCCGCCCTTCTTCAGTGGAACGCGGCCTAGACGGCCTCCTGGATCCCGCGGTCGCCGCCGAGCGTGCCGGTCGGCTCGAACCAGCGGCCTTCGTCGGGCAGGATCTCGAGGTTGATCCGCGGCAGCGGCTCACTGAACAGGCCGTGGATGTCCTCGAGGTCCACGAACCGTATCGAGGAGCTCGTCGACAGCCCGCTGGCGTACTCGGCGAACGCCAGGACCGACACGTCCAGGCCGCCGCCGGCTAGGACCTCCAGCGGTTCCAGGAAGTTGCGGGCGTCGTTCGAGCCGACGTACACCGCCTCGAGGTCGTCCTCCCCCAGCCGGAGGTCGATGTGGGCCAGCATGTCGTCGTCGACGTCGCTGTCCCCGGACTTGGGCTTCGCGAAGACCCGGAAGCCCTCCTCCAGCAACCACAGGACCCAGCCACGCATCGGCCCGGCCACGTGCGGGGCGACGTTGATGAACACACAGGCCTCGACGGCGTCGCCGGGATCCGCGCGGTCGACGAGCCACCGCCCGAGTACGGCGAGGTCGGGTCGTTCCTTCGCGGTCGGCTTGTCGTCGATGATGTTCGCGACGGTCATATCGATGTTCGGTGCGTCCCACACCAGCAGGTGCCGGCCCATCGTCGTGCTCCTCACTTCGGACATACCCGCGCGGCTGCGCGGCAACGCCCCCAGCCTAGGCTCGAGGCTCCCTGATGGGTCAGGAGAACCCCGTGGCCAACGGCATCCTCGACGAGACGGTCGATCGCTACCTGGACGGCTTATCGCAACTCGACCACGACCATCCTGTGCTGGACGAGATGGAGCAGCACGCGCTGCGGATCGAGTTCCCGATCGTGGGCCGCACCGTGGGGCGGCTACTCGAGCAGCAAGCCCGGGCGGTCGGGGCGCGGCGGGTGTTCGAGATCGGCTCGGGGTTCGGGTACTCCGCGTACTGGTTCGCGCGCGCCGTCGGTGAGGACGGCGAGATCCACTGCACCGACCAGGACCCCGAGAACGCCGAGAAGGCCGAGGAGCTGCTGACGCACGCCGCCGCCTGGGACCGCGTGACCTTCCACGTGGGTGAGGGGTCCGAGGTCCTCGCCGAGGTGGACGGCGACTTCGACGTGATCCTGTGCGACGCGGACAAGCCCCGCTACCCGGAGCACTGGCGCAACGCCGCCGAGCGGATCCGGGTGGGCGGCCTCTACCTCGCCGACAACGTCCTGTGGTACGGGCGGGCCGCGACCGGGGAGCCCACCCCGGATCACCCCGGCTGGACCGAGGGCATCCGGGAGCACAACCACGCGGTGTTCGAGGACCCGCGGTACGTCTCGACGATCGTCCCCGTCCGGGACGGGGTCCTCATCGCGCTCCGCGTGGGCTGACCCGCCCCTCGCGGATGACGAGCGGTCAGGACGTCGGCGGGGTGCGTAGGAACATCAGCGCCGCCCCGGCGATCACCATCACCGCCCCGATGACCCGAGGGACCGTCAGCGGGATCACCTGGCCACCACCGATCCCGTAGGCATCGAGGCCGAGCCCGAACACGAGCTGGGTCCCCGTGATGATGACGAGGGTCGTGCCGAGCCCGAGCGGTCCGACGACGGCGGCGATCCCCGCGACGATGCCGAGGCCCATGGCGCCCGCGAGCAGTGCCCACCCGACGAGGCCGCCTCCGCGCCAGCCCCACCCGACCCGGGTGACCGCCAGGGCGACCAACCCGATCAGCGCCCCGCTCGTGTAGACCCAGGTGGCCGCGGTGAGGGCGCTCTGCTGCCGCTCGAGCACGCCGAGGAGCACCGCCTGGCCGGCGACGAACACCCCGACCAGGACCGCCACGAGCGCGGCGGGCCCCTGCGTCACGTCCGCACCAGCGCGAGCTGCCTGCTGATCGCGACCAACCGGTCCGAGGCGTCCCAGATCTCGCCGTCCTCCTCGTGGTAGCCCTCGACCACGTGGCGGCTCCAGAAGGCGGTGCGCAGCCAGCCGTCGGCGGGGCGCCGGCGAGCGTGGACGGTCAGCTCGAGCGTCGGCACCCAGCCGAGCTCGTCCATGACGTTGAACGCGACGGGCGGCAGAGCGTCCGCGAACGTGGTGAGCGACCGCGTGTCGGGCGCGCGTCCGTCGGCGAACCGGATCCAGCCCGCCATGCGGGCGGCCCCCGACGGCTGGCCCACGGCCCAACCGGCGGTCGACGGATCGAGCCGGACGTCGAACCGCCGGATCACCGCCGGCAGGTCCATGTCCGGTGGCGGCGCGAGGCACTCGTCGACCGGAGGCAGCTCGGGTGGTGCCCCGGTCTCGACGGTGAGTCCCGAGGCGCGCGTGAGGTCGGTCAGCATGCCGGTGACGCGGAGCCGTTCCTCGCCGTCCTGGATGAGGCGCGCGACCGCCGTGCCGATGCGACGCCCGGCGCGCAGGACCTCGACCTCGATGTCGACCGGTCCGACCTCGCACGGGGCGAGGAACTGGGCGGTGACGGTGGCGGGGTCGGGGCGGTCGAGCTCGGCCTGCAGTGCGGACATCCCGAGGCTCACGAGGTAGCCGCCGTTGGGCGCCCCGCCGAACACCTCCCAGCGGGGTGAGACCTCACCGCGGTAGCGCCCGTTCCCGGCACGCGTGACGGAGGTGTCGGCGTCGAACTCGGAGAGCGGCTCCGTCAACGGATCAGCGTCGGACGGGCGGGCGTCAACAGACCGGGGTGAGCCAGTGGTACGGGTTCACCGCGCCACCGCCGCCGGGGTGGACCTCGAAGTGCACGTGCGGGGCGCTCATCGAGGCGTTGCCGGTGGCGCCGTTGTACGCGACGAGCTGGCCCGCTTCGACGCGCTTGCCGGCGTAGACGCCGGGGGCGATGCCCTTGAGGTGGGCGTAGTAGTACTGGATGCCGTCGTCACCCCAGAGGTACAGGCCGAGGCCACCGAGACCGGAGCTGCTGATGCGCTGGACCCGGCCGTTCGTGAACGCGTAGACGTTCGCCCCGTACGGGGCCATCACGTCGGTGCCCTTGTGGCTGCGGCCGCCCGACCGGGGCGCGCCCCACGTGTTCCGGAAGTGGTAGGCGCCCTGGAAGATGCACGCGTAGGTGCCGTTCTGCGCTCCACGCGAGATCTGGGTCTGACGGTCCTTGCGGGTCTTGAGCTCCTGGTAGATCGCCTGGGCGTGCGAGAACTCCTGGTTCAGCTGGGCGACCTGCTGCTCGACCTGGGCCTCGAGCTCGGCGAGCTCCTGGGCCTTGGACTCCATCAGCGCCCGGTTCTGGTCGATCTGGACCCGCAGCGCGGTGGAGCTCTGCAGCGCGGCGAGGTCGTTGCGCGACAGGGCGCTCAGCATCCGGGCCCGTTCCAGCGCCCGTTGCGGCCCGTCGGAGGTGAGCAGCGACTCGAAGGTCGACATCTCGCCGCGCATGAAGTTCTTGCGGGCCAGCACCTGCAGGGCCTCGCCGGCCTCGGCGGCCTGGGCCTCGAGCTCGGCGGCGCGGGTCTCGAGGGCCGCCAGCTCCTCCTGGGTCAACGCGATGCGCTGCTCCAGCGACTCGAGGTGGTCGGAGGTCTGGGCGATCCTGGCCTGGAGCTCGTCCCTGCGCTGCTCGGCCGATTCGAGGTCCTGGGCGGACACGGCCTGCGGCAGCAGCAGGGTCGCCGCGAGCAGGGTCACCAACGCGGCCCGGACCAGCCGGGCGCGTGGTTGCTGCTCGGACGTGCGCATACGCCTCCGAGGTGTGGGATCGGTTCTCGCCGCGGCAGACACCGACTGTCAGGTGCGCACCCGGGCCCCGTGAACAACTGTGGGTGGCTCTATCGCAGGTAACGAGCCTAGGGACTCGTAACGAACGGTTCGACGGTACCCCCGTCGGACCCTGCCTATCAACCGGGTTACGCTCGTTGTGCGCACACCACGTTGACAGGGGGTTGGCCGTGTCCGAGCGACGTCCTCCGCGCCGCGAGAGGTCCCGTCCCTGGATCATGCGGACCTACTCGGGGCACTCGTCCGCCGAGGCCTCGAACGAGCTGTACCGCAGCAACCTCGCCAAGGGACAGACCGGCCTGTCCGTCGCCTTCGACCTGCCCACCCAGACCGGCTACGACTCCGACCACGAGCTCGCCAAGGGCGAGGTCGGCAAGGTCGGGGTGCCGATCTCGTCGATCGACGACATGCGCACGCTCTTCCACGAGATCCCCCTCGAGAAGATGAACACGTCGATGACGATCAACGCGACGGCGATGTGGCTGTTCGCGCTGTACGTCGCGGTCGCCGAGGAGCAGGACGCGGACCTGGCAGAGCTCCGCGGGACGACGCAGAACGACATCCTGAAGGAGTACCTGTCCCGCGGGACCTACATCTTCCCGCCGGGGCCGTCGATGCGGCTCACGGCCGAGATGGTCGAGCACACGGTCGCCCACCATCCCTCGTGGAACCCGCTGAACATCTGCAGCTACCACCTCCAGGAGGCCGGGGCCACCCCGGTGCAGGAGGTCGCGTTCGCGCTGGCCAACGCCTGCGCGGTGCTCGACACGGTGAAGGAACGTGGCAACGTCCCGGCCGAGGACTTCCCGCAGGTGGTGGGGCGGATCTCGTGGTTCCTCAACGCCGGTATCCGGTTCGTCGAGGAGGTCGCCAAGACCCGCGCCTTCGTCGAGCTCTGGGACCGGATCACCCGCGAGCGGTACGGGGTCGAGGACGACAAGATGCGTCGGTTCCGCTACGGCGTGCAGGTCAACTCGCTGGGTCTGACCGAACGCCAGCCGGAGAACAACGCCTGGCGGATCCTCATCGAGGCGCTGGGCGTGACCCTGTCCCGCAACGCCCGCTGCCGGGCGCTGCAGCTCCCGACCTGGAACGAGGCCCTGTCGCTGCCCCGCCCGTGGGACCAGCAGTGGTCGCTGCGCCTGCAGCAGATCCTCGCCTACGAGACCGACCTGCTCGAGTACCCGGACCTGTTCAACGGCTCCGAGGTCATGGGATCGCTCACCGAGGAGATCGCCGAGGCCGCCTGGGAGGAGCTGAACGGGATCCTCGACATGGGCGGGGCGGTCGAGGCGGTCGACTACATGAAGACCGAGCTGGTCAGGTCCAACGCCGAGCGGATCCGCCGGATCGAGTCCGGCGACCAGACCGTCGTGGGGGTGAACGACTACACGGAGCACGAGCCGTCGCCCCTCCTCGAGGGAGCTCATGACGGGATCCTCAAGGTCCCCGACACCGCAGACACCGAGCAGATCGAACGGCTCGAGGCGTGGCGCGAGCAGCGTGACGACACGGCGGTGAAGGAGGCGCTGGAGGCGCTGCGCGCCGCCGCCGAGAACGGCGCCGACCTGGTCCCCCCGTCGATCGACGCGGCGAAGGCCGGCGTCACGACCGGGGAGTGGGCGGGCGTCCTGCGCGAGGTCTTCGGCGAGTACCGCGCCCCGACGGGGGTGTCGTCCCGGACCACCGCCGAGGGGGGGCCGCTGGCATCCGAGCTGGAGCAGGCGCGTGAACGCGTCCAGGCGGTCGAGGAGCGGCTGGGGCGCAAGCTGCGGATCCTCGTCGGCAAGCCCGGTCTCGATGGGCACTCGAACGGGGCGGAGCAGGTCGCTGTCCGCGCCCGCGACCTCGGGATGGAGGTCATCTACGAGGGCATCCGCCTGACCCCGTCCCAGATCGTGCGCACCGCGGTCGACGAGGACGTGCACATCGTCGGGCTGTCCGTGCTGTCGGGATCGCACCTGTCGCTGATCCCCGACGTCGTCGAGGGCCTGAGGGCCGAGGGCCTGGACGTCCCGGTCGTCGCTGGCGGGATCATCCCACCCGACGACGCCCAGGACCTGAAGGACGCCGGCGTCGCCGCGGTGTTCACCCCGAAGGACTACGAACTCACGAAGATCCTCGTCGAGGTCGCCGAGCTCACCACGCGGTAGTAGCGATCGTGAACACCTGCGGCAGGATGTTGCCGCAGGTCTCCACGATCCGGGGTCAGGGGGGTCGTGTAGACCTCGTGGACGGCACTGCGGACGGTGTCGTCTTCAACGGGAGGAACGGACGATGCGCCTACTCCGGTCGGCCCACGTACGGATGGTCGGCTGATCGGAAGACGTCCCCAACCCACCGCCCCATCGGCCGTACCGCATCCCCAAGTCGTCCGGAACGATGGGGCCGACCCTGACGGGGGAGGAGCGGGAGCATGGACACCACGACACTGATCATCATCGCCGTCGCCGCGGTCGCGGTCATCGCGCTGGGCGCCTGGGCGATCCGCAACGCGATGCGGCACCGCCGGTTGCAGGACCGGTTCGGTCCCGAGTACGACCGGGTGAAGGACCGCTCCGACTCGCGCCGCGATGCCGCGGACGAGCTCGAGCACCGGCAGGAGCGCCGCGAGCGGTTCGACATCCGACCGCTGGACCGCGACGACGCCGAGCGCTACCGCGCCAGGTGGCGTGACATCCAGGCCGAGTTCGTCGACCGCCCCGGGTCCGCGATCCACGACGCCGACGACCTCATCAAGGAGGTCATGCGCGACCGCGGGTACCCGGTCGAGGACTTCGACCAGCGCGCGAGCGACCTGTCGGTCGACCACCCGGACGTGGTGGAGCACTACCGCGAGGGCCACCGACTCGTCGAGCAGCACCGCGGGTCCGACGGCCGCGACACCGAACAGCTGCGCCAGGCGATGCTGCACTACCGACGGCTCTTCGACGAGCTCGTCACCATCGACACGCCCGACACCGACCACGAGAGGCAGACCGCATGAGCGGCACCAGCACCACGGGAACGACGACCATCATCGATCCCCAGCGCAGCTCCGAGCTGGACGCGCGCTGGAACGACATCCAGCCACGGTTCGTCGACGACCCGCGGGAGGCCGTCGCCGACGCGGATCAGCTGGTCAGCGACACGATCGAGGCGATCAAGGACTCGCTCGACGAGGACCGTGCTCGTCTGGAGGAACGCTGGCAGCAGGGTGAGGAACCGTCGACCGAGGACCTCCGGCAGCTGCTGCAGCACTACCGCGAGCTCTTCTCGCGGTTGCTGGACGTCTGACGGTCACCAAGCAGGGGGGCGGCCTGGAACGCTCGGGGGGTAGACCGGGCCGCTCCCCCATCCCACTACGCTCGGCTCCCCGGCCCGGAGCGCCACGGTGAGCTTCCTGATCGACCCGCCTCTCCTGATCGCGGCCGGCGCAGCGATCGAGCGCTTCGCTCCCAGCGACGGGGCGGCAGACCTCCTGGAGGTCGCGACCGTCGCCACGTTCGTCGGCGGCTCGGTCGGGCTCTACCTGAACGCCGAGCCCACCCGCTGGCTGTGGGAGCTGTGCGGGGCGGAGTCGGGGCGCGACTGGATGATCAACTCCGGGGTCCTCGACCTGGAGCACCACAACCCGTCCAGCCAGACGCACGCGGTCGCGGCGGCCCTGTTCGCGACCTACCCGCTGTGGCCACGGCTGGGGCGCTGGCTCGCTCGCCGGCGCACCCCCCGCAGCCCGTGAACGCGGAGCGCCACATGTGGCGCGGACGGTTCACAAGGGGGTGCTGAGCGGGGTCCGTCGGGGGCTCGTGAACGCAGAGCGCCACATGTGGCGCGGACGGTTCACAAGGGGGCGGGCCGGGGGTCGTTGGGGGCGCCTGGCTCGCTCGCCGGCGGGCCGGGGGGTCGTTGGGGCGCAGGGCTCAGCGGCGGCGGATCGCGGCGGCTCCCGCTAGGAGGACGACCGCGGCCAGCAGGCCCGCGCCCCCACCCGTCGCTGGTGTCGCCCCGGCATCCCCGTCCCGCGGCGCCCCGCGTCGTTCCTCACCCGACGATGGGGGAGGTTGCTCGTCGCCCGCACCCTCGACGCGGGGCGCGTAGTCGATACCGGGTGACGTCGGGTCCGGTGGGATCGGTGGGGGGTCGGTCTGGCGGACCGCGTTGACCCCGATACCGAACGGGGACTCGCACGCGGCGCCGGGCAGGGTCGGCGGGGTGGGGCGGCGAGGCACGTAGGGCTGCCCCCCGGCTTCCTGGAACAGCAGGATGTTGACCCGCGCCCACAGCACGCCAGGCCGGTACGGGTCCCACTGGGTCCCGGCGTCGAAGCCCCCGTAGAAGAACCGGTTGAGGTCCAACAGCCGGGCGATCTCCTCGAGGTGCTCGTCCTGCGAGAAGCGCTCGTTCAACGTCAGCAGGTCGTCGCCGAGGCAGGACAGGTCCGCCCGCTCGGTGCGGATCAGCAGCTCCGCCTCGTCGAGCGCCCGCGGCGCCTCGTCGAGGATCCGCTCGAGGGTCCCACGCTGCCCGGCGAGCGTCTCGGACACGTCGGCCGCGTGCGTGAAGCTGGTGGCCAGCGCATCGCGGTGGTCACGGAGCACGGCCAGGACCGGTTCGCTGGTGTCCAGAAGGCGCTCGAACTCCGGGATCCCGTCGATCAGCGTCTCGCCCAGCTCGGCGCTGTCGCGGTTCAGCTCCTTCAGCGTGTCGGTGCGCCCGCCCAGCGCCGTGGCGAGCTCGTGGACGACCGTGCCGAGGTCGTCGCCGTCGACCTGGGTGAGCAGCTCCTGCGCGCGGTCGAGGAGGTCGGCGACCGACGCCGGGGTGACCGAGGCGACGGGGTCGATCCGGCTGTCCGGCTCGGCGGGTGTCCAGCGGTCCGGGATCGGCACCCGGGTCGGGATCACACGTTCGCCGGCGGGCGGCTGCCAGCTGTCGGTCACCGGGATCAGGTTGAGGGCCTGTTCCCCGATCGGCGAGCGACGCAGGATCTGGACGACCGCGCGCGCCGGAACGTGCTCACCGACCTCGATGCTGAGCTCGAGGTCGACCCCGTCGGTGGTCATCTCGATGTCCTCGATGACCCCGACCTGGTTCCCGCGCACCGTCACCTCCTGCGCACGGACGAGGCCACCGGCCTCCGGCATCGGCACGGTCACCCGGT
Organism: Actinomycetota bacterium; assembly: GCA_019347855.1. The sequence goes on along the minus strand of JAHWKO010000018.1, from coordinate 16,282 downwards.
AGGAGTCCTGGATCAAGCCCGCCCCGATCCAGTTCACGAACGCGTAGATCGCCAGGCCGGTGGCGACGGCGAGGAAGACCGCGACGTTCACGAGCGTCTTCCAGAAGGCACCCCTCACTGGTTCACCTCCGTCGCGGTCTCAGGGGACCTAAGACCGCGACTCTCGCGCCGCTCCTTCGTCGCGCCGCTCACTGGTCCGCCTCCGTTCCCTCACCCGGCCGGTAGGGCTCGGCGCCCTCCGGGTACGGACACCCTTGGTGCTGGCTGTCGCACGCGTCAGGGCCCTGGTAGGCAGGCGGTGGGTGGTTGGTCCGACCCGGGTTCGGCGGATCGCAGCTGTTCGACGGGTTGTCCTCCTCGCTGTCCTGGCCGCAGAACGAGAAGTCGTTCCAGACCTGCGACATCTCGAGGAGCACACCGTTCGGGACGTGGAGGTTGTGACGAGGCAGCCACGTCAGGACGTCCTGCAGCGCCCCGTCGACCCGCATGATCTGGTCGAGGACGAGGTGCAGGCGCCGCAGGAGCGCGTCCAGCTCGGGGCCGTTCTCGGCCAGGATCGTGGCAGACACGTCGGCCAGCCGGCGTAGGTCCTGCACGGCGTCGAGCAGCCGGTCGTCCTCCTCCTGGAGGGCGGCGGCCGAGCGCGCGAGCGACTCCAGCGCAGCCGCGTTCGTCTCGGCGGCCGACGCCATCCCACCGAGCAGCCGGTCCGCCGCGTCGATCAGCCGGACCACCTCGCCGGTGGAGTCCTCGTAGCGGCCGACGAAGACCTCGAGCCGGTTCAGGAACGCCCCGAGGGTCGAACCACGACCGCCGAACGCGACGGCGCCGGCCTGGACCGCCTGGGCGAGCCGGTCGGTGGCCACGCCGAGCAGTAGGTCGTTGCCGGTCCTCACGAGATCCTCGATGTCCCCGAGGACGCGCGTGCGCTCGATCGTCCCGGACGACAATTGCCCGCCCGGAGACAGCGGGTGCAGCTCCACGTAGCGCTCGCCCAGCAGGCTGGTCCGCTTCAGGACGGCCTCGACCTGCGCCGGTAGCCCGTTGTCCGGCTGCACCGACATGACGACGTGCGCGCGGTCGTCGTCGGTGAGGGAGATGTCCTCGATCCGGCCGACGGGGACGTCACCGGCCATCACGTACCCGCCGACCACCAGGTCCATCACGTCGTCGAAGGTCGCCTCGACCCGGACCTCGCCGTCGCTGCTGCACCCGGCGGCGACGGTCAGCAGGACGGCGAGCCCGGCGAGCAGACGGCGCATCACGGCACCACCCGTGGGCGCACGCGCAGCGCGGCGGCCTCGGACTCGTCGAGGAGGCGTTGCTCCTCACGGCGTTCCTTCAACGCGTCGGGCAGCTCCGGCACGAGCTCGACCGCCGTGCGCAGCGCGTCCGCAAGCGGGGTGGGGGCGACCCCGTCCCCGTCGTCGAGCGGTTCGCCCCCCAGCGCCTCGAGGTCACCGGGGCACCCCGCGAGCGGGGCGACGCACACCTGCGCGGGCAGTCCGCCCTCCCAGAACGCCGGATCCGCGCACTCGGTGAACCCGAGCTCGTCGCACACCCGCGACAGCCGGTTCGCCAGCCGGTCGGCCATGATCTGCTCGAGCCCCTCGCTGTGGTTGACGAGCGGGAGCCAGTTCTTCTCGAAGTCGAACACGCGCTCGGCGTGCCGGTACAGCTCGCTCTGCCCGTGGAGGAGCAGGTCGAGCTCGTCGATGTTGCGATCCGCGGTGCGCAAGACGCGGGTGAGGGTGCGGATGTCGAGGGTCAGGTCCTCCCGGTGGGTGGCCAGCAGGTCGCCCAGCTCGGCCGACAGCTCGGCGACGCCCTCGAGGGCCGCGTCGATGCGGTCCCGCTCTGCCGCCAGCTCGCCGAGGAAGCCGTTCCAGTCCTCGATCAGCCGGCCGATCTCGTCGTCCCGCGTGGCCAGCGTCGCGTTGAGGTCGGCCAGGCGACCGGCGAGCGCGACGACCTGGTCGTCGTTCTCGCGTAGCACCTCGACCGCAACGGCGACGTCGTCGATCGTCTGGCCCAACTGCTCGCCCCGACCCTCCAGCACGTCGGCGGAGTTCCGGACGAGCCGGGCGACCTCCTCGGGTGGCAGGTCCTCGAGGAAGGTGTTCAGCGAGGAGAGGATCTCGTCGAACTCCGCGGGCACCCCGGTGCGGTCACGGGGGATCGTGGCGCCCTCGGCGAGCTGCGGCCCGGTGGTGTGGGGCGGGTCGAGCAGGACGTAGCGCTCCCCCAGCAGCGCCCCCTGGACGATCCGGGCCGTGACGTCGGTCGGGAGGCGGACGTCGCCCTGGATCGCCATCTCGACGCTCACCCAGCGGTCGTCGGGTCCGAACGAGACCTCCTGGATCGTCCCGACCTTCACCCCCAGCACCTGGACCTCGGAACCGACGAACAGGTTGAAGGCGCGGTCGAACTCCGCGTGGAGCGTGTAGGCACCGCCTCCCCCACCCACCAGACTGCACCCGGTGGCGAGCACGGCCAGCACGGCGGCGATGGCGACGGCGGACAGGCGGCGGCTCATGGTGTCACCGACCCCAGCTGGAACAGCGCCCCCACGGAGGTGGAGGGAGGCTCGGCCCCACCCCGGCTCTCCTCGGGACCGCCCGTCCGGTCGCCCTCCTCCGGGCACTCAGCGGGACCGAAGATCTGGTCGAGGAACTGGTCGACCACCCCGCCGCACCCCGCGAAGGCGTCGATCCCGGCGTCGCCGATGCCCGTCGTGAGGATGTTGCCCCAGAAGGGGTTGTCCGCGTTCCCGGAGCGGGCGACCTGGCTGAACCCGTAGAACGACACGCCCCCGTAGGCCATCGTGTGGGCGAGGTCGACCTGGTGGTCGTCCACGATCTCCAGGACGTCGTGGAGCTCGTCCAGGACGTGGTCGAGGCGCTGGCGTTCGTCGCGGATCAGGTCGGCGGTGATCGACGAGGCACCGGCCGTCTCCTCGAGCAACCGGGTGAGCTCGTCCCGGTTGCGGTCCAGCACGTCCAGCGTCGAGCCGAACCCGTCGATGATCGTGACGATCTGCGCGTCGCGGTCGGCCGCCGCGTCCACCAGGTCCTCGGACCGGTCGATCAGCTGGGCCAGCGCGTCGCGCTTGTCCGCCAGGATCCCGCTCAGGCGCTGGACGCCGTCGAGCAGCGCCCCGACCTCGTCCCGTTGCCCCTCGGTGACGTCGGCGAGGGAGGTGATCAGCGCTCGGAGCGCGTCGGTGTCGGCGTCGCGCAGCAGGCTCACCGTCTCGTCGGCGAGGTCGGGGAGGTCGACGAGCCCGCTGGTGCGCTCGACCGGGATCACCGGATCCTCGGCGTCCTGCAGGAGCCGGTCCCAGTCGTCGCCGGTCACGATCTCGAGCGCGCGCTTGCCCACGAAGTTGCGCAGGACCAGGCGGGCGGACGAGTCGACCGGCACCTCGGTCGTGAAGCGCGCCCGGACCGAGACGTGGGCCCCGTCGATCGAGACGTCCTCGACCTTGCCGCCCCGAAGCCCCGCCACCAGGACGTCGTCGCCGGACTGCAGGCCCTCGGCGTTGTCGAGCTCGATCTCGACGCGGTAGCCGCTCTCGAACACGTCGTCGCTGAACCCGATCGCGAAGACGGTCCCGGCCACGATGAGCGCCGTGAAGATGATCCCGACCACCACCTGGTTGCGCTCCAGGATCACGGTCCGACCTCCGCCCCGACCGTCCCTGCCCGGAGGAACCCGGCCGCGCCGGCGCCGCTGGTGGTGTCCCCGCGCTCGCCGCGGGGCGGGAGCGTCGCGCCGCGCTCGGTCTCGATCGTCCGTTCGCCCTTCGACAGCCCGGGGACGCGGATGTTGAACCACTGGCCCCACCGCGAGATGCGGTGGTACTGGACGATCCCGGTCGAGGTGTAGGCGACGAGGTCCTCGATCCGGTCGTGGTTGACCGACAGCACCGCGCTGATCGCGTCGAGCGCCTCGATCGATCCGCGGATGTCGCCCTCGGTGCTCCCGACGAAGCGCTCGAGCTCGGCCTCCATGTCGGCGATGCGCTCGATCGCGGCGATCAGCTCGTCGTTGCGGTCGGCGACGGTCACCGAGACGTCGGCGAACCGGTCCAGGAGGTCCCGGAGCTCCTGATCGCGTTGGGCGTAGGCATCGACGACCCGTGCGCCGTTCTCGAGCACCCGCCCGATCTGCTGCTCACGGTCGGCGACGGCGTTGAGGAACGTCCCGGCCTCCGCGACGAGGTCGCGGATCTCCTGCTCGCGTCCGGTCAGCGCCTCGGCCAGGGACGACACGACGACGTTCGCCACCTGCGGGTCGAGGGCACGCATGACCGGCGTGAGCTGCCGCAGGAACAGCGACAGGTCGGTGGGGTGCCGGATCGCCTCGGCGGGGAAGCGGTGCCCGGGGTCAACGGCCCCCTCACCCGCCGGGTAGACGTACAGGTAGCGCAGGCCGAGGAGGTTCCTCCACCGGACGCCCAGCTCGGTGTCGTGGCCGAGCTCCTCGTCCGAGTCGACCGTGAACGTGGCGATCGCCTGGCCCCGCTCGAGCCGCAGGTCGGTGACCTTGCCGACCTCGACGCCCGCGATCTTGACGGCGTCGTTCTCGAGCAGGCCGCCGGCGTCCGGCAGGACCGCCTCGTACGCGGTGGTGTCCGCGAACAGGTCGATGTTGCCGAGCTGGATCACGAGCCACCCGGCCCCGAGCGCGCAGACGATCGTGAACACCACGAGCTTCACCACGGTGCTCACTCGGGATGCCCCGGCGTCCATCAGCCGTCCCCGCTCGGAACGCAGCCAGGCGCCGCCTGCTCGAGCTCGGGGGGCAGATGCTCGCAGAACCGCTCGGTCTCGCCTTCCTCGCCGATGTGGGCGCGGAACCACGCGTGCTCGGTGCCGTCGTTCAGGCTGCCGCCGTGCTCGCCGAAGTTGCGCGAGTAGCGGTAGATCCCGAACACGAGCCGTCCGATCTCGTCGACGCGCGGCTCGATCACGCCGCCGATCGCGTCCCCGGTGACGAGCAGGCGACGGATCGTGGAGCGTTCCACCTCCAGGAACCCGGCGAGGGTCAGCGAGAACGCCGACAGCGAGTCCAGCGCCGAGCGCACGTCCGCCTGCCGGTCCGGGAGCAGGCTCACCCAGCGTGGGAGGGAGCGGTTCAGGCGGTTGAAGTCGTCGACGGTCCCGGCGAGCGCGTCCACGACGTCGGCCAGCGCCGAGAGCCGGGCGATCTGTTCGTCCGCGGTCCGCGCCCCGAACGCCGCCAGCTCGGCGCCCTGGTCGATGTTGCGCCCCACGACCTCGGCGTCCTGCTCGTCGAACGACCCGAGCGCGTCCACCAGCGTCGCCAGGTCCCCGGCGGGGATGTCGGTGAAGAGCCCGTCCAGCTGCGCGAGGACCTCCTGGACCTCGACGGGCTGGTCGGCGGCGTCCACGCGCAGCACGTCGTCGGGCGTGAGCAGCGGCGGCTCGAGCGGGCCCTGCGGTCGCAGCTCGACCTGCTTGGGCCCCAGGAAGGTCTTGGCGGTGACCACGATCACGACGTCCCGGGGGATCCGGTAGCGCTCCTCGAGCTGGAGCGTGGCACGCGCCTCGCCGTCCACGAAGGACAGGCCGATGATCTCGCCGACCAGCACGCCACGCATCTTGACGTCGCCGCCCTCCTGCAGCCCGGAGCCGGCATCGCCGAGGACGGCGAGGACACGGAAGGTGCCCTCGTCCGAGCTGACCTCGGCGAACAACAGCTTCGAGAGGGCCAGGAGCAAGATCACCGCCGTCACGCCGACCAGACGTCGGACGGCGTGGCTCATCCTGGGCTCCCTGAGGGTCCTGGCCCCCCCGTTTCTACCAGAGGCGGGGCGAGGTCGCCCTCGGAACGATGAGCCGGATACCGTTCCGGCGTCTCGTTCCCGGTCCAGCTGGTGCGCATCTGGGTGGAGCTTGCACGAGATGCTGTACTTCCTCCGCCCAGATCCGCAACAGGAGGTCCTCGTGGGTCCCGCGCGACCGTCCGAGCGGCGGATACTCGTGGCGGCCGCGGACGCGCTGCTCCCGGCGGGTGGGACCCCGACTGCGTCGGGCACGGTCGCGGTCGACGAGGCCGTCCGGCTGCTGGACGACCGGGTCCAGCGACCGATCGCGCTGGTCGTCCGACTCGCCCTGTGGGCGTTCGAGCTCTGGACGCTCCTCACGCACGGTCGCCGCTTCAGCCGGCTACCCGCCCCTATCCGTCGGCAGGCGGTGGCAGGGGCGTCCGCGAGCCGCAACCCCCTGCGCGCGGGTCAGGTCGAGCTGCTCAAGCACCTGCTGGTCAACCCCTACCTGTCGGATCCCGAGGTCGCGACCACGATCGGGTACGACCGCGCGGAGCTGCTCCGAGCGTGTGGGGACCGCGGACCGGTCCCCCACCGGCCGGACCTGCAGGTCGCGACCTGGCCGGACGTGCCGCCTCGGATCCGGTGCGACGTCGTGGTGGTGGGGTCCGGCGCGGGGGGCGCCCCGGTCGCGGCGACCCTCGCCGAGGCCGGGCTGGACGTGGTGGTCGTCGAGGAGGGGGGAGCGGTCCGCCGCGAGGAGCTGCTCGAGGAGGGGGTATGGCCACGGTTCGTGCGGCTGTACCGCGACCTGGGCCTGACCGGCACGATCGGCCTCCCGCCGATCCCGGTCCCCCTCGGACGGGCCGTGGGGGGGACAACCGTGGTGAACGCCGGCACCTGCTACCGCGCCCCCGACCGCGTGCTGGAACGGTGGGTACGCGACCACGGCCTGGATGACGCCCGCCCGGGTGACCTCGCGCCGCTCTTCCAGGAGGTCGAGGAGGTGCAGGGGGTGGGGCGCCCGCCGAGGGAGGTCCTCGGGTGCAACGCGGAGGTGTTCGAACGGGGCGCGACCGCCGTCGGCGCGGACGGGCACGTGGTCGCCCGGAACCAGCGCGGGTGCCGGGGCTGCGGGGAGGCGGTGGTCGGCTGCCCGTTCGAGGCCAAGCAGGCCGTCCACCTGACGTGGCTGCCGCGGGCGGTGGCGGCGGGAGCACGCATCGTGGCGCGCACCCGGGTGGACCGCGTCGTGGTCGCCGCCGGTCGCGCACGGGGGGTCGAGGCGACCGTCCTCGACCCGGGCCCGCTCGATCGGGAGCGCCGGCGGATCCGGATCGATGCCGAGGCCGTGGTCGTCGCGGCGGGCGCGTTCCACACGCCGGTGCTGCTGTCCCGGTCAGGGGTCGGCGATCCGACCGGGACCCGCGGGCGCAACCTCCAGATCCACCCGGCGATCGGCGTCGCCGCGGTGATGCCCGACGACGTGCGGTCGTGGCGGGGCGTGAACCAGTCCTGGGCGACCGACGCGCTGTTCGACGAGCACGGGATCATGATCGAGGCGACCAGCGCCGCCCCGCCGCTGACCGGTGGCCAGATGCCGTTCACGGGGCACGAGCTGAAGGGACTGCTCGCGGCGGCGCCCCGCACCGCGACCTGTGGGTTCCTGATCGAGGACTCGACGACGGGGCGGGTGCGCTCCGGGCCGGTGGGCCGGCCGCTGGCGACCTACACCCTGTCCCGGCACGACCGCCGCCGGATCGCGGTCGGGTTCGCGTGGGTCGCCGAGGCGTTCCTCGAGGCCGGCGCGGAACGGGTGCTGGTCGGCCGCCCCGGCCAGCGCTGGGCGACCTCCCACGGTGACGTCCGCCGGATCCGCGACGAGGGCGTGCCCCCGGAGGTGCTGAAGCTGTCCGCCTACCACCCGGTCGGGACCCACCGGATCGGAGCAGATCCGGACGCCCCCAGCGATCCGTGGGGCGCGGTCCGGGGCACCGGCGGGCTGTGGGTGGCGGACGCGTCCTCGCTGCCGTCGTGCCTGGGGGTCAACCCCCAGGTGACGATCATGGCGTTCGCGCTGCGGACCGCTCGACGGATCCTCGCCACCTGGTGAGCGAGAGCAGGACCAGCACCACGCCGGCAGCAGCCGGGAGGGACGAGCCGGTCGCCGGGGTAGCCCCGGGACCACCACGGGTCGACCCGTCGGGTGCGCCACCGTCCGGCGCCCCGCCACCGTCGGGGGCGGCCAGTGTGACGTCGCCCCGCAACCGGCCGATCACGTCCGCGCAGTCGGTGGGGGCGTCGGCGAGCTCCGCCGGTGGCCACGCTTCGAGCGACGCGAGGTAGAACAGGATCTGCTCCCAGACGTGCGGCTGCGACACGGTCGAGACGACCTCGCCGTCCTCGGTGAGCCACTCCTCGCCCATGATGTGGGTGCCCGGCTCGGCGTGGTGCTCGGCGATCCAGGTGAGGCCGCGACGGACCTGGGCGAGACGAACCGGGTCATCGCGCTGCGCCTTGACCAACGCGATCAAGCCCTTGGACTCGTAGAGGCCAGCCTGGGGATCGCCGGGCTGCGGTTCCTCGAAGGTAGGGGCGAGCCGCCCCCAGATCGCGTCGTACTGGCTGGGTTCGAACCGCTCGTGGTCGTACGGGTGGAAGCAGACCGGCCACACGATGACGCCGTTCCCGCCGCCGTACGACCCGTCCGTGTACAGCTCGCCCTCGATCGCGGTCCGTAGCTCCTCGCGGCGGGATGTCCAGCGCTCCGCGTCCGCGGTCTCGCCCAGCACCTCCGCGGCCTTAACCGCCGAGTCGAGCCCCAGCCACACCGGGCCCGCACCGTGGATCGTCTGGCGCGGCTGGGGGTTGTCATCCTCGATCGCGTAGCACTGCAGCCCGGTCGTCGGGTCCACGCAGTCGGTCAGGAAGTCGGCCGCCCGCCGGATCGCCGGGTAGACGTCCCGGAGGTCCTGCGGGTCGCCGGTCGCGGCGTAGTGGTCCCAGAACAGCCACAGTGTGTAGCCGGTCTCGTCGATCTCCCACGGGATCGGGCCTCCCACCACCCCGTCGGCGTAGTAGTTCATCGCCCAGTTCCCCGGCGGCACCACCGCCTGCTGGTAGAGGTCAGCGAACGGGTTGTCGGTGCCGAGCTCCCCCTTCGACTGCAGGGACGCGTACCACCGCACGCGCGTGTCGACCCAACCGTTCCGGCCGATCAGGTCCAGCGCGTGGTCGAAGAACGCGCCGTCCCGCGGCCAGTCCTCGCCGTACGGGCTCTGGGTGGCGATCGACGCCACGATCGCACCGGACCCGCGGTCGTACACCGACACGAGCGTGACCAGTGCGCGGTTCGCCAGGGCCAGCACGGCCGGGTCCTCGGTGACCGGGAGGGGCGCGTCGGACAGGAGGTCCTCGAACCACGCGCGCTTGTCGGCAACGAGGTCGTCGACGCTGTGTGCCCGAGCCTGGTCCAGGACCTCGAGGACCCCGGCCGTGTCCGGGGCGCCGGCGAACAGCACCGTCCTGGTGTCGGATCCGTCCGTGAGGTCGAGGTCCGCCGTCAACGCCCCGGTCGTCTGTCCCTCGTACGAGCTGCCGCCGTTGAGCTCACCGTCCGCCGCGTCCTCGTAGGCGTCCTGGGTCGGGCCGGGGGCCTTCCCCGCAGGCAGAGCGGTGCCCTCGTGGGCGTCACCGCCGACCTGGTGCTGGTCGGAAGCGCCGGCGAAGGCCATCGCGACCGCGACGCTCGACGGTTCCCCCGTGGACTCGTCCACACCCGAGGCGTGGTGGACGATCGCGTCGGCGTCGACGTCGTACGTGGCGGTATCGACGTTGAGCTCCTCGCTGCACCAGTCCCGGCCGGGGACGTAGGCGACCTTCGTGTAGACGAGGTTGAGGTTCTCGAAGGCCACCAGCCGCACGGCCTGGGCGGGCGAGCCGGCGGTCCGGGTGACCGTCACCTCACGTGCGAGGACGTCGAGGTCGACCGCGGTGACGTCGCGGACCGTGACACGGAGTCCTAGGTCGGGGTCTGCGTACGTGGTCTCGACGACGTCGTTGCGGTCGTCGGGATGGCGCTGGCTGATGTCCGGCATGTCGCGCAGCCAGGTCGTTGCGAAGCCGTCGCCGGTGTCGACCGCGAGCCCGAGGAACGCGCCTTCGTTGACCAGCGCCCCGAACCGGTCCAGATCACGAGAGGACGTCCGGTACTTGATCTGATCGTAGAACGAGGGTCTCGGCCAGCGCAGGACGGTGATCGACCCCTCGTCGTTCAGGGCGACCGCCATCCGGGCGTTGCTCGTCTGGGCGTTGATGTCGGTCGGCCCGTAGATCTCCCCGCTGGGGCCGGGCATCGCGAAGCCCTGGAAGCAGTCCTCGAACCCCGGGATCGGGGTCTCGGGATCCTGGGCGTGGACCGGACCGACGAACGAGAGGGCGGTCAGGACGGTGGCGAGCGCGACCGTCGATATCCGCACGGTCACATCCGGTCGACGGGGTAGTCCGAGTCCCGGAGCCGCTCGCGGATCCGGGCGATGTGGTCGGGGCCCCGCGTCTCGAGCTCGATGATGACCTCGACCTCCTCGAGCTGGAGTCGCCGTCCGAACCGGTGGTGCTCGACCGCGACCACGTTGGCTCTCTCCTCGGCGAGGATGCCGAGCAGGCGGTGGAGCTCTCCCGGCTTGTCCGGCACGCGGGTGCGGACGGTGACGAAGCGCCCCTCGGCCGTGAGGCCGGACGTGATGACGTGCTGGAGGACGAGCGGGTCGATGTTGCCGCCGGACACGACCGCCACCGTCGGCGACGTGAACTCGGCTCCTTCGAGGAGCGCGGCGACCCCGGCGGCCCCCGCGGGCTCGACCAGCAGCTTCGCCCGTTCGAGGAGCAGCAGCAGCGCACGGGCGATCGCGTCGTCCGGGACCTCGACGATCTCGTCGACGAGCTCGTCGATGTGGTGCAGCGTCAGCTCACCGGGGCGCTTGACGGCGATGCCGTCGGCGATCGTCTCGACGTCCGGGGCGTCGACGGGTTCACCGGCGGCGAGGGAGCGGCGGAACGCCGCAGCGCCCGCCGCCTGCACCCCGATGATGCGCACGTGGGGCGCGGCGTCGCGCAGGGCGACAGCAACACCCGAGCACAACCCGCCCCCGCCGACCGGCACGACGACCGTCCCCCCATCAGCGAGCTCCGGGACCTGCTCGACGAGCTCCAGCCCCAGGGTCCCCTGCCCCGCGATGATGTCCCGGTGGTCGAACGGATGGACGAAGACGCGGCCGTTGCTGTCCGCGAACGCGATCGCCTCGTGCAGCGCCTCGTCGAAGCTCGTCCCGGTGAGCCGGACGTCGGCCCCGTACGCCCGGGTCGCCTCGACCTTGGGGATAGGCGCCTGCTCGGGCATGAACACGGTCGACGAGACCCCCTGCAGCGTCGCGGCGAGCGCGACACCCTGCGCGTGGTTCCCCGCGGAGGCGCACACCACACCGCCGGCCCGCTGCTCGTCGGTGAGCCGGTGGATGCGGTTGTACGCGCCCCGCAGCTTGAACGAGCCCGTGCGCTGGAGGTTCTCGCACTTCAGGAGGACCTCGCCCCCGGTCGCTTCCGACAACGCACGGGACGGTTCCACCGGGGTGGGCTGCAGGATGCCCGCCAACCGCTCGGCCGCATCGCGGACCGCGTCGGCGCTGACGAGCTCCACCTGGCCTCCGAGGCGTCGGGTCAGGCACGATAGTGGGGGTCGAGGTCGCACGACGCGTCGGGGCTCTGGTACGACTCGTGGGGACCGACACCTGGAGCACCCGTGGCCGACGAGTTCCGCACCGCCGAGGACACGATGGGAGAGATGCGCCTGCCGGCAGACGCGCTGTGGGGAGCACAGACCCAGCGCGCCGTCGAGAACTTCCCCGTCTCCGGTCAGACGGTCCCGGTCGAGGTGATCCACGCGCTCGCGCTGCTGAAGTGGGCCGCCGCGACCGCCAACGAGGAAGCCGACGTGGTCGAGCCGGCCGTCGCGAAGGCGATCCGACAGGCTGCTGACGAGGTCATCAAGGGCGAGCACGACGAGCAGTTCCCGATCGACGTGTTCCAGACCGGGTCCGGCACCTCGACCAACATGAACGTCAACGAGGTCCTCGCGAACCGGGCGGGCCAGGTCCTCGGGGACGAGCTGGGCACCTCCCGGGTCCACCCCAACGACCACGTGAACGCGAGCCAGTCCTCGAACGACACCTTCCCGTCGGCCGTGCACATCGCGGCCGGGACGCTTGCGACGGGCGAGCTGATCCCCGCCCTCGAGACGCTGGCGTCGTCGCTGGGGGCGAAGGCCGACGAGTGGGCCGACGTCGTCAAGACGGGCCGCACCCACCTGATGGACGCTACGCCCGTCACGCTCGGGCAGGAGTTCGGTGGCTACGCACGCCAGGTCACCCTGGGGGTGGCTCGGGTCCGCCGCGCCCTCGAGTCGATCTACGAGCTCGCGCTCGGTGGGACCGCGGTCGGCACCGGGCTGAACACGCCGCCCGGGTTCCCGGCACGCACCATCGGGCTGGTGGCGGAACGCACGGGCCTGCCCTTCCGCGAGGCCGAGGACCACTTCGAAGCACAGGGCTCGCGTGACGCCCTGGTCGAGCTGTCCGGGGCGTGCAAGACCGTCGCGGTCAGCCTCATCAAGGTCGCGAACGACGTGCGCTGGCTGTCGTCCGGGCCGCGCACCGGGCTCAACGAGATCAACCTCCCGGCGATCCAGCCGGGCTCCTCGATCATGCCGGGCAAGGTGAACCCGGTGATCCCCGAGTCGGTCCGCCAGGTCGGCGCCCAGGTGATCGGCAACGACGCCGCGGTCACCGTCGGCGGGCTGTCCGGCGAGCTCGAGCTGAACGTGATGATCCCGCTGATGGCGAGCAACGTGATCAGCTCGATCTCCCTCCTCGCGAACGTCAGCCGCCTCTTCGCCGAGCGTTGCCTCGACGACGCGACCGCGACCGACCGCGGCCCCTACTACGCCGAGCGGTCGCTGATGTCGGTCACCGCCCTCGCCCCCGAGATCGGCTACGAGCGCGCGGCGAAGCTCGCGAAGAAGGCGATGGAGGAGGACCGCACCCTCCGCGACGTCGCCGAGGAGGACGGGGTCGACGCGGACCTCCTCGACCGCGTGCTGGACCACCGCCGCCAGGCCGAGGGCGGCGTCCTCTGACCCGCGTGTCGACCGGGAGCGCCACCTCGAGACGACCGCCGCGTCGTCAGTCGCTGGAGGTCTGAGCGAGCGCGCCCTGGACCGCCAGCACCACCTCGTGCGCGTGGTCCTCGTCGAGGGGCTGGCCCTCCGCATCGCGGACGTAGAACACGTCCACCACCTCACGACCGACGGTGTCGACGCGCGCCGCGACGATGTCGAGCTCGAGCTCGGCCAGTGCGGTGACGATCCGGAACAGGACACCCACCCCGTCCTCGGCGTGCACCTCGACGACCGTCGAGCGCCCGCCGGCGTCGGTCTCGATCTCGACCCGGACGGGGACCGCCGGCCCGACCGGACGGGGCTGGCGGAACGACGACGCCCGGCGGTCCACCCGCGCCCGCAGCGCCAGACGGCCCGCGACCGCTTCGACGAGGTCCCCCTCGACGGCCGCCCAGAACCTGCCGCTGGCGACGTCCTCGGGGCGGCGGACCTGGAAGGTGTCGACCGCGATCCCGTCGGATCGTGTGAACGCGTGCGCCGAGACGATCGATCCCCCGTGCAGTGCCAGCACACCGGCGACCTTCGCGAACAGACCGGGGCGGTCCCGGGCCACGACGTCCAGGTCGTCATGCTCGTGGGGGCCATCGGCGTGCTCCGCCGGGGTCACCCGAGGGCGGACCTCGCTGGGCGCCAGCGGGGTGGCCGCGGCACCAGCGTGACGCACGACCGCCCGCGCCGAGACCGAGGCCGCGTACCTGGCTGGCAGCTCCGCGAGGTGTGCCCGGACCACGTCCGGGTCGACGCCCATCTCGGGGGCTACCCGTTGCGCCTCGGCGGCGGTGTCGACCGCACCGTCGACGACGTCGTCCGTCCCTGCTCCAGCCATGACCTGTTCGACCTTCCCGACGAGCTCCGCGACCAGTGTGGCCTTCCACCGCGACCACGCCGAGGGACCGGTGGCGGACCCGTCGGCGACCGCGAGCAGGTGCAGCGACGCCAGGAGCGATCGGTCCCCGATCGTGTCCGCGACGTCCCGGATCAGCTCTCCGTCGGTCAGGTCGCGGCGGGTTGCGGTCTCGGGGAGGAGCAGGTGCAGCCGGACCAACCGGCTGACGGTCTCGCGCGTCGAGGAGTCCGCCCCCATCCGCCGAGCGATGCCGCTGGCGACCGGGGCGCCGGTCTCGCTGTGCGGCTCCCCGTACGCCTTCCCGACGTCGTGGAGGAGGGTCCCCAGGATCAGGGCGTCGCGGTCCTCGACCTGTTCGAGCCGGGCGACCGCCCACGGCTCGTGCCGGATCTCGTCGGCGAGCGCAGCGACCGCTCGGAAGGCGTGCCGGTCGAGGCTGTAGCGGTGGTAGGGGTTGCGTTGCGGGCGTCCCCGGACCGGCTCCCACTCGGGGATCATGGTGGTGAGCAGTCCCAGGTCGTCGAACTCCCCGACCGCAGGGAGCGCCGTGCTCCCCTGCCAGAGCACGTGGAGGAACCGTCGTCGGGCGTCCTCCGACCACCGCCAACGGTCCCGCGTGGCACCGACCGCGGCCCGGGCGATCGTCCCCGCACTCCGGCGGTCGAGGGCCACGTCAGCGACGGCCAGCGCCTCCAGCAGCCGCACCGGCAGGTCGGGTTCGCGGAGCACGGTCGGGTCCGTGAGTCGCAGGACGCCTCCGCCCACCGCGAACCCCGGGGCGACCTCGTCCCTGACCGGGCGGGTCCGGCGGCGCAGCAGGCGCCCCCGCCGGTCGCGGCGTTCGAGGTCCGAGCCGATCACCGCCCACGCGGCCCGGTGGACGTGGTCGATCGTCCGTGCGGTGAGGAACAGGTCGTGCAGCAGCGACGCGCCATCGCCGCCCCGGCCGAGCCGACCCGCCACCGGGTCCTGGCGCTGGAAGATCAGCCGGTCGGTCCCGTGACCGGCGTCGAGGTGCAGTGCCACGCGGACGTCGAGCAGGGTCGCGTACGCGCGTGCGAGCCGGGTGCGGTCCGCGGCGGACAGGTACCCTGCCGCGACCAGCGGGTCGAGCGCGGGGTCGCCCAGGAGCGCGGCCGCCGCCCACCGCAGCGACTGGACGTCGCGGAGGCCGCCGGCTCCCTCCTTGAGCTCGGGTTCCAGGACCTCGGCCACGTCCCCGTACCGGATCCGCCGCTCGGCGTCGCGGGCGGCCAGGGCGTCCAGGAACCGGGCGGGGCGCCGCTGCAGCTCGGCGATCAGCGCGGCGCGCGTACGGGCGGTGAGGTCGCTGGGGCCGGCGACGGTCCGGGCGTCGAGCGTGGCCGTGGCGATGTCGACGTCCCCGAGGGCCAGCTCCACCGCCTCCTCCGACGTGCGCACCGCGTGTCCGACCGTGAGCCCCGCGTCCCACAACGGGTAGACGACCGCCTTGACCAGCCCGTCGAGGTCCGCGTCGTCGACCTGGTCGACGAGCAGCAGGAGGTCGATGTCGGAGCCCGGGCAGAGCTCCCCCCGTCCGTACCCGCCCGTGGCGACGACCGCGACCCGACCTTGGGGCAGCTCGACGCCCGCGATCAGGCGTCCGAGCGCCTCGTCCACCTGCATGGTCCGGTCGCGTCGCCAGGCGCGGGCAGCGCCCGCGACCGTCAGGTCACGCTCGCGCAGCTCCTCGCCCGACGCGCGGAGCTCGGCCGCGACGTCAGCCACGTCGCGTCAGAGCGCAGCGTCGCCGTGCTCGCCGGTCCGGATGCGCACGACGTCGTCGACGGTGGTCACCCAGACCTTGCCGTCACCGGTCTCGCCGGTGCGGGCGGCCTTGACGAGCATGTCGAGGACCTCGTCCACCCGGCTCTCGGCGAGCACGATCTCGATCCGGGCCTTCGGGACGAGGTCGACCGTGTACTCAGCGCCCCGGTAGACCTCGGTGTGGCCCTTCTGACGGCCGAACCCGCGTACCTCGGACACCGTCATGCCGTGGATGCCCAGGTCCTGGAGCGTCTCCTTGACGGTCTCGACCGCGTGCGGTCGGACGATCGCGGTCACGAGCTTCACATGGGTCTCCTCCGTCGGATGCCGTGATGGTCACGTACCGCCGTTTCCCGGCCTTTGCTCGAGCGTTTCGGTCGCGTTACGGAACACCGCGAGCGACGCGGTGAAGCCGTGGACGTGGCTGCCGCCCCCCACTGGGCCGATCTCCCCGGCGCAGAACGCCCCGGCGAGCGTCGAGGTCAGGGCTCTGCCGACCATCTTCGCGTCGTGGTCCTGCTCCCCGAAGAACCCGAGCCCGCGCCCGTTGCACGTGAACAGCAGCGCCCCGGCAGCGTCCGGTCGTCCCTCGAGGGTGGCGAGCAGGTCCTGATGGGCGCTC
>JAHWKO010000017.1 GCA_019347855.1 Actinomycetota bacterium | reverse complement strand
TGCTCTTCCGATCTCATGAAGTATCCCTGCTCGATCGCCCCGGCGGTCTCGCCCAGCGCGTCCTTGAGTGGCTTGCCGGTCTCCTCGGCCACGATCCGCGACAGCTCGTCGGCGTCGCGTTCGAGCAGCTGGGCGATGCGGCGCAGCACCGCGCCGCGGGCCACCGGCGTCTCGCGCGCCCATCCCGGCTGGGCGGCCACCGCCGCCGAGATCGCGGCGTCCACGTCCTCGGCGCGCGAACGCGCGACCTGGGAGAGCATCCGCCCGGTCGCCGGCGCGCGCTTCTCGATGGTCTCGCCCGAAACGGCCGGGCGCTCCTCACCCACCAGGGCAAGTACCAGGCCCGCCTGGTCGGTGACCTCATCGCCGGTCGGGACCGCACCGACATCGCCGACGAGCGCGCGGTCCCCCGCGTCGTGTTCACCGACCCGCAGGTCGCCGCGGTGGGCCTCACCGCATCACAGGCTCGGGATCGCAACGTCAGCGTTCGCACGGTCCAGGTCTCCCTCACCAGCGTCGCTGGCGGGTCGCTGCTCGGCGAAGGCGTCGACGGCACGGCCCAGCTCGTGATCGACGACGACCGGGACGTGATCATCGGCGCGACCTTCGTGGGCCCACAGGTCGGTGAGATGCTGCACGCGGCCACGATCGCCATCGTCGCGCAGGTCACGATCGACCAGCTCTGGCACGCGGTCCCCGCGTTCCCGACGGTCAGCGAGGTCTGGCTGCGACTGCTCGAAGCTGACCGCGGCATCGAGTGATGCCGGGTCGCCCCCTTCCGACCGCATCCCAGCCGACGATGGACGCAGCGGTCACCGTCTACTGGCGACCCGGGTGCCCGTTCTGCAGCAGCCTGATGCGTGGCCTCGACGGGTCCGACGTGCCCTACGAGCGCCGTGACATCTGGGAGGACGAGGAGGCCGCCGCGTTCGTCCGGTCGGTGACCGGAGGCGACGAGACGGTCCCCACCGTCGCCGTGGGCGAGGTCGCCCTCGTCAACCCGACGCCCCGCGAGGTCCTGGAGGTCGTGGCGAAGGAAGCCCCGCACGCGCTGCTCGACGGCTACGAACCACCCGAACCGGGGTTCGTCGAACGGACGCTCGCGAGGCTCCTCGGAGGCTGAGCCTCAGCCGGTGGACCCGAACCCGCCGGCGCCCCGCTCGGTCTCGCCCAGGTCATCCGACTCGGCCAGCACCGCCCGCCCCACCCGCTGCAGCAGCAGCTGCGCGATCCGGTCGCCACGGGAGATCTCGACGGCCTCGTCGCTCAGGTTCACCAGGAGGACCTTCAGCTCGCCGCGGTAGCCCGCGTCGATCGTGCCGGGGGCGTTCACCACCGTGAGTCCGCGGTCCAGCGCCAGGCCCGACCGCGGGTGCACGAGCCCGACCCAGCCGGGAGGCACCGCGATCGCCAGGCCGGTCGACACGGCGACCCGCTCGCCCGACGCGACCGAACGGTCCTCGGCGGCCGCGAGATCCAGACCAGCATCACCCGGGTGCGCGTACCTGGGGACGGTCACGTCCGGGTCGAGCCGTCGGATCCTGAGGACGACCTCCTCGGCGCTCGCCTCCCGTTCCACCATGACCGCTCCCCATCGTCAGGGTCCGCATCCCTGGCCCTGGCGCACGGTAGCCTCCCGCTCACCCGAGGTCGCCGCCGAGCCGAGGATCGCGATGTCGCGCCGGAGCGTCATCATCATCGTGGCGCTCGTGGTCCTGGCTTCGGCCGGCACCGCCACCGCGTTCTGGATGGATCAGCGGGCCGAGCGGCGGGCCGAGGTGGCCGCGGCGAACCGTGAGGTCCGATCCGAGATCGCCGACCGGGAACGGGCGTTGCGGGACACGGTCGCGGCTGGTGCTGACGCTGCCGCGACTCTGCGCCTCACCCTCGAGGAGCACCTGACCGTCTCGCAACGGACCGACGAGGAGCTCGCGGCGTCCCGGGTGGAGGCACAGCAGGCCCTCCAGCGCGCGGCGCAGCGCCTGCGGGAGACCGCCGACCGTCCGGCGCCCGAGCTCCCCCCGGACGCCGACGAGGACGCGCTGGCGTCCGACCTCGGACAGCTCCGCGAGTTCGCGCAGCGCGCCAGCGAGCTGGCGGACCGGTTCGACGCGGTCGTCGACACCGCAGGTCGCTGGGCGAAGGCGCTCGAGGATCTTCGGGCGCAGGCCCAGCGGTACGTGGACACCGTCGAGAACCAACCCGAGACCCACGACCCTGACCGGCTCCGGCGCCTGTGGGAGGAGGAGAAGTCCGTCCTCAACGAGTACCGAGCCGCGGCCGACGCCGCCGCGGAGGTCGACGGCCTGGCACCGCTGGCGCAGGCGTACCTCGACTACATCGACGCGAACCTGAGGTTCGCCGACGAGATGATCGCGCTCCTCGAGGAGGGCGACATCGATACGTACAACCAGCGTCTCAAGGAGACGTTCGAGACGAACGACGACCCGTTCGAGTTCCAAGCGGCGATCGAGCAGGGGACGGACGAGTCGCTGGACCGGGGCGTGTTCGAGGCCTTGCGGTCCGTCCGCAGCGACGCCACTCAGCTGCTGGCGGACCTCGACGCGGAGATCGCCGACATCGCCCCGTCGCCGGCGCCCTCACCCGCCCCGTCCAGCTAGCTCCCAGGGACAGGCTTCTTCGCGAGCTCGTGACGGGTGCCTGCCGCCTCGGCGTGCTTCTCGAGCTCCCGCAGCGCCTCGACCAGGTCACCGGTCATGTTCTCGAGGTCGGGTAGCGTGTCCCAGTCCGCGGTCAGACCGAAGTTCAACGACCCGTCGATCGACGTGACGCCGACGGCCAGTGAGTGGTTCTGGGCGAGCGGGACCACCGGGAACGCCCCCAGCAGGCGCATCCCCATGGAGTACAGCGGCATCTGCGGGCCGGGGACGTTCGTGACGACGAAGTTGTACAGGCGCGTTCGTGCGGCGACCCGCGCAGCCATCGCGTGGATCGTCGGGGGCGCGTAGGCCGACAGGCCCACGAGGAAGTCGGCCCCGACCGCGTGCTCGTGCTCCTTCACGTCCTTCATCGCCTCGTGCACCGTCTGGAGCCGCTCCACCGGGTCCATCTGGTCGATCGGGAGCTTCACGAACACCGAGGACACCCGGTTGCCGAACACGTGCCGCTCGTCGTCCGCACGCACGCTCACCGGAACCATCACCTTGAGCTCGAGACCGCGGGTCTCCTCGCCCCTGCCTCGCAGGAAGCGCCCCACGGCGTCACCGACGATCGCGAGCACGACGTCGTTCACCGTCATCCCCAAGGCGTCCTTGATCGCCTTCACCTCGTCGAGGGACAGGCGCTGGATCGCGAACCGCCGGAACGAGCCGTTGTGCGCGTTCAGCGGCGACGGCGGACCCGGTGCGACCGACGACCGCGCCATCGACACGATCCCCTGCCCGACCCGCAGCGCCTTGGACAGCGCGGTCCGGGGGGTCTCGACCAGACGGCGGAAGCCGTCGACCATCGCCCCGGGACTGCTCAGCTGGTCCTGCACGGCGGACCACGCGAGCTCGGAACCGCTGGGTCGCGACGACGGGTGCCACGACTTGGCGGCCGGGATCTCGCCCTGGTCCGGTTCGAAATCGAGCAGCAGCGTCGCGATGTCGATCCCCGTCACGCCGTCGATCATGGCGTGGTGGGTCTTGCCGAGGTAGGCGACCCGGCCGTCCTCGAGCCCCTCGATCGCGTACAGCTCCCACAGCGGCCGGTTGCGGTCCAGCGGTCGGCTGATGATGCGAGCGACGTACTCCATGAGCTGGTCCATGCGCCCCGGCACCGGCAAGGCCGCGTGCCGGACGTGGTAGGACAGGTCGAAGCTCTCGTCATCGACCCAGACCGGGTTCGACAGGCGGGCCGGTGCGAACGCGAGCTTCTGACGGAACCGCGGCACCAGGTGCAGTCGGGACCGGACGAGCTCGAGGAACCGCGAGAACGCGAACCCCTCGCCGTGCTCGGCCTGGTCGAAGATGAACAGCCCCGCCGTGTGCATGTGCTCGGTCGGCGTCTCGAGCCGCAGGAAGGCAGCGTCGAGGGCGCTCAGCCGCTCACCGTGACCCTTGCCCATGGCTCTCACCGTTCCCTTCGGCGTCGAGCATCGTACGTCTCAGCGAGGCGGCGTTCTCAGCCGCCGGCGACGTAGCGCTCCGCGCGGGTGGTGACGATCCGGTCGTCCCCGATGAACACGGCCGGCAGGTCCGGACGGTCATCGAGCCACGCCCCGGTGGTGTGACGCGGCACCAGGTGCGTCGTGGCGAGACCTGGCGTCCCGCGGTTCGCCGCGTACACGGATCCTGCCAGCGCGAACGGCCACGCGGCGTCGTTCCAGACGTCCACGATCATCGCCGCCCGGATCGACGGCATGCCGTCGCGGGTCCACAGCTGGTCGGCGATCGCCGTCGCCGTCCCGTTCCGGGAGTCGCCGGCCACGCGCGTGACGCGGACATCCAGGCGCTCCTCGGCATCGGCGGGCACCGCCGCGGGACCACCCAGCAGCACCGCCTCCTCCACACCGTTGCCGGCGTCCTCGATCCAGGCTTCGCTAGCTCCGTCGAGGGACCCCGTCGTGGTGAGGACCAACGGATGGCGACGCGCCGCGGCGAAACCGCCGACCGTGACCGCGTCCGCCCAGCCCGCCGTGGTGTCCGGGAAGGCCCGTGCCACGAGCGTGACGGACGTGTCGCCGCCGGTGTCGCGGACCGCGTCGGCGACGGCCAGGGCCGTCCCGATCCTCGTCTCACCCCAGTGGCGCACGACCTGGTAGCGGTCCAGACGGGGGTCGTCCTCGACCTCCTGCGAGACCGCCTGTGGTCCGCCCACGATCCGCACGGTCGCGCCGTCCGGGAGGATGCGCTCGATCTCGGCGGCGAGCTCGTCGCGCAGTCCCGACCCGCTGGGGTTCAGCAGGATCGGGGCGGTGGGGCCCGCGAGGCCGGCGGCGGACAGCGCGTCCGCGAAGCGGTCGCTCCGTGCGATCACCACCTCGTCGGCGGGCCGTCGTCCCTGCTCGTCCCGGTCGCCTGCGGCGACGACCCCGGCGTCGGCGAACAGCTCGTGCGAGATGGCCGCGGACCCGACCGTGGGGTCGGAGGTCTCGGCGACGCGGATCGTCTCCCGTGAGGACGACGACACCCACGGCTCCCAGACCGGCAGGGCGGTGGCACCGGCGACGTACCCGTTGACGAGCAGCCGGATCGTCGCCAGTACGTCGGTCTCGACGCAGTCGCGGATCCGGCTCGCATCGAACCTCACCTCGGGCCCCTCGTTCCCGGAGGTCACCTGGGCCGTCCCGATGTGGTGCACCCCCCAGGTGCCGCCGAGGGTGCACTGCACCAGGAGTCGACCGACGGCGTCTGGGTGCCCGGCCGGGACCCCGTCCACGGCCGCCGCGACCTCCAGCGGGTCGCGGTCGGTGCCGACCGGCACGCGGCCGATCGTGCGGACGTCGAGGCCCTCCCGCCAGTCCTCGATCGTGAGCTGATCCTTGTTCCGGTAGTGCGAGCGCAGGATGTCCACCGCGCTCCAGCCAGCCTCGGCCTGGTCCCATGCCTCGTACTGGTTCAGGTGCTCGCCCGGTGGGAAGTAGGCGCACGAGCGGGAGCAGTACTGCGCGTAGGCGGGAGTGACCTCGCCACCCCGGACCTCGGTCATCGCGAGGTGCCACGCGGCGTCGACCGCGCTGTCGCTGTGCGACGTGCGGAACCCCGCGCCCGGTCGGTAGTGCTGGTGCTGCCCGCCGTCGCTGAGGTGGCAGCGGGAGCTGTACGGGTGCTCGACGTGGTACCAGGCGTAGGACGCGACCGCGACACTGCCGGCGATGAGGTACTCGCGCGGGGCGTCGCCGCCGAACTCGTACGGCAGCACGTCACGGACGTAGTCCTTGAACGGGACGGTCTCGACCGCTCCCCCGCCGTAGTTGTCGCGGCACACCTTGATCGTCTCCGGAGGGACCTTGTCCGCCTGTGCCGCGGCAGCGGACGGCGCCCCGACGACCTGCACCGCTGTCAGCATCAGCGCCACGACGGCTGCTGCGGCCACGAGACGCAGCGTTGACAGCCGCGTGGAGGTCATGGGGACTCCTCGATCGACGAGGCCGGATCGAGCCGGCGCGACGGGGCCGCACGGGGGCCGCATCGTTGGCCGACCCTACAGAGCCCGCCTGGCGTCCACCAAGTGGGCTCCTGACCGCCCGGTCCCCGCCGGTCCGACTCATACCTCGGGCGGGAGCACCCGCACCGGGCGTCGGACCCCCACCCCTCGGATCCGTAGCGGCTTGGTCCGGGTGGTCGTGAAGCGCTCCGCCAGTATCTCGGCCAGGTCGTCGTCGGCGAGCACGGCCCACGGACGAGCCTGATCGGTCAGCCGGGCCGCCATGTTCACCGCCGGACCGAAGTAGTCCCCCTCGCGGACCAGCGTCTCGCCGACCGACATGCCCGCGCGCAGCGGCGCCTCGGCCAGGGCGTCGGTGCGCTCGACCATCTCCAGCAGGGTGTCGGCGAGCTGCAGCGGATCCGGCGACACGAGCATCGCGGCATCGCCCAGGAACTTCACGAGATCGACCTGCTCGGCCGCGCCCCCCACCTCGACGACCCGCGCCTCGAACGCATCGAGCACCTCGTCCAGCCCCATGGGGTCCACCCGCGCCGACAGCGCGGTGTAGCCGACGAGGTCGACGAACCCCACGGCGAGCTCGGTCTCCCGAGCGCCCTCTTCGGCACCAGCCCGCACGATCTCGCTGGACAGGAGGTACAGCAGCGCTCGTCGTTGGGCGTGCACCAGGAGGTCGCCGGACACGGGCAGCAGCTCCTTCGCGTACTCGGCGAGGGCGACCGCCACCGTCAGGTCGTCCGCGCCCGACCGACGCATCGGAGCGATGATCTCGTCGCGGACCGCGGCGAGGTCGCTCATCGCGATGCGGTTCACGGCCATGCCCCGGACCCGGGCCAACCGGACCAGCGTGTCCAGCGGGAACGTGCGCAGCAGCGTCGCGAGCTCACGCGCTTCCCGGACGTCACTGTCCGTGTAGCGCTCCTGGAGGGGCATCCCCAGGGCGCGGAAGATCTGGCGCAACGCGTCCGGGTCGATCCCGCCGCGCTCCGCGACCTCCTCGAGGGTGTGGTCGCGCTCCTGGCCGAGCAGCTCACGGACGAGCACGAGGGGGACGCGCTGCTCCCTGACGGCGCTGCGGGCCTCGTCCTCGTCGACGCCGAGCGCCACGAGCGCGTCCACGATCTCCTGGGAGATGTCCTCGTCACTACCCACGCGTCCCCTCGTGTCCGGGACGCGCAGACTAGGCAGCGATCACGGCAGGCTGCCCATCAGCTTCAGCGTGGTCTCGAGCGTCATGTCCCCGAAGCAGCGGTCGATCGAGTAGGCGTCCTCGTACTCGATGTACGCCGTGCCGCTCGGGCCGAACCCGGCGCCCTGGCCGGACGCTTTGTTCTCGGCCTGCTCGAAGGTCTCGGGCAAGTAGCCAAGCGCGTCGTTGGCCTGGGCGATCGGCAGGGCGAAGGCACCCCCGTGGTCCTCGGATGCCTTCTCCTTGATCGTGTTGGTCGTGTTGCTAAAGAGCTCACCGGGCCCGGACGTCACGAACAGCTCCTGACCGATCCTCGCGACGTTCGCCACCACCTCCACCGACACGGGCGAGGCGGACACGCAGGGCGACCGCTCGCTGTCACCGGTGTTGACGTGCGCCGGAGTCTGGTTGAACTGCCGGTCGAAGAACCCGGCTGCGCCGAGCGAGCTCAGGGGCACGTTGGTCGTCGGCTGGTCCCACTTCGCCTGCGTGGTGCGCACGTCGGTGGTGCTGATCGGCGTACCGGATCCCACCGCCGGGACGAGGTCGCCCAGGTGGCGGCCCATGTCGGTGCTCGACTCGTCCTCGCGGTCGTGGACGTGGCCAGGGTTGGCCGCGGACATGTTCCCGAGGCCGGTCATGAAGTGCAGCCCGACCCCGCCGAAACGCTCCTCGACGCGTCGTTCGAACAGCACCGGCCAGTCGCCGTGCCCGACACCGTCGTTGGTCCCTAGGGTCGTCGGGTGGGCCGCGTAGGTGCCGATCGTGGCGATCGTGCGCGACGGCGTCGTGGTGGTCGTCGTGGTCCCGTTGGCGCCGTCGCCGTCACCCTTGCCGCCGCTCTCGCCCTCGCCGTCCGTCGTGGTCGTCGTCTCGCCGGGGACGTACGCCCGGAGCCACCCGAGCTGCTGCTCCTCCGGGGCGTGGTAGTTGTTGCGACGCTCGTGGTTGAGATCGCGCGCGGTCACCTCGCCCACCTCGAGACGCGCCAGCTCCATCGCGTCGACCGACCGGCGGATCGACTCCTCGATCGAGTCGGTCGCCTGCTGCATGTACCAGTCCGGCACGAACCCCCACCCGCCGATGAAGTCCATCGCCGTGTGGCTGTGCGTGGAGTGGAAGATGAACGCGGACGGGTCGACCTCGAACTCGGCAGCCAGCCGCTTGCTGATCTGCTTGAACCCGCAGTCGTCGCACTTGCTGTTGTAGTCCCAGAACCAGCCCTCGGCGTCGATCACCGTGAGGAACAGCGGCTCGGTCCCGTCGTGGATCGCCACGGTGCGCACCCACAGTCCGTACTCGCTATCGAACTCGATGATCGGGTTCATCGGACCGAGGCCGTAGCCGCCCATGTAGATGCAGTTGGGGTTCTCGGGCCACGGTGAGCCCACCGCGGCGACGTGGTCGGCGTTGCCCGGGACGTCGCTGAAGAAGCTCTCGGACAGGGTTGCGCAGGCCTCGCGATCCTGGACCCACGTGCCGCCGTACGCGTCCGGGTTCGGGTACAGGTTCACCTTCGCGGCCCCGACGTGGTACCAGCCCTGCTCGGGCGCGTCTGCCGGCAGCGGCACCGACTCCGGCTCGTGGAAGGTCTCGGGGTCCTCGGGCGCGTTGAGCGACGAGGTCGGCGTGGCCGCCGTAGCCGTCGCCTCACCTATCCGTGTGGCGTCGCCCGTCTCGGCGTCAACCTGCTCCGTGACCTCGGTGACGACGTCGGTCGCCTCCTCGGGAGGGTCGACGGGGGCCAGCCCGGTCCCGGCCCAGGCGGCGGAGACCATGAGGGCACCGGTCGCGGCACCGATCAGCAGACGTCGGACGGTAGGTCGGAAACGCAACGGGTTCCCCCGGGGGATTGCGGGACTCGGACGACAGGGCCTCGTGAGGGCCTCGAGGCGACAGGGCCTCGAGGCGGGCCCCCTTGCGGTCTTCGACGAGCGGACGGGCGGTTCCTGCCTCGGTCCGGACCACGAGCGCCGACCGCACGGGGTGACGCCCCCCGTTCAGCGCGGCGGCATCCGCAGGCCACCGTCGAGACGGATGACCTCACCGTTGACGTAGGGGTTCTCGATGATCTGTCGGACGAGCAGCGCGAACTCCGGCGGCGTTCCGAGCCGCGAGGGGTGCGGGATGTTGCTCGCGAGGGCCTCGCGGATCTCCTCGGAGACCCCTCCGAGCATCGGGGTGTCGAACGTGCCCGGAGCGATCGTGACGCAGCGGATCTGGCGTCCGGCGAGATCGCGCGCCACGGGCAGGGTCAGGCTCACGACGCCGCCCTTCGAGGCCGCGTAGGCCACCTGTCCGATCTGTCCGTCGAACGCGGCGATCGACGCCGTGTTCACGATTACGCCCCGTTCGTCGTCGATCGGGTCCTGGCCCGCCATCTGGGTGGAGGCCAGGCGGATCACGTTGAACGTCCCGATGAGGTTGACCTCGACGACCTTGCGGAAGGCGCCGTAGTCGTGCGGGCCGTCCTTGCTGGACGTGCGCTGGGCCCAACCCACACCCGCGCAGTTGACCGTCGCGTGCAGCCCACCGCCGAGCTCGACCGCACGGTCGATCGCCGCCTGGACCTGGTCGGGGTCCGTGACGTCGGCCGTGGCGAAATGCGCGCGGTCGCCGACCGCGTCCGCCGCGGCGTCGCCGTCGGAGTCCGGCAGGTCGACGAGCACCACGGTCGCGCCCGCATCGTGCAGCGCGCGGGCGGTCGCGTTGCCGAGCCCCGACGCCCCGCCCGTGATGATCGCGGTACGACCGTCCAGGTCCATGGGTCCTCCAGGTTCGTTTCGGCTGGCACCATCACGCTACGTGATCGGCCGCCCAGTGAGCGTAACCGGGGCGCTGCGTGGTCGTTGTCGTGGATGGCCGGACCTCCAACGGGGAGAGCGACGTGCGCCTGTTGATCGCAGAGGACGATCTCAGCATCCGTGAGCTCATCGCCCTCACCGTCCCGGACGACTGGGACGTGGTGCAGGCCACCGACGGGGTCGAGGCGATCGCGCTCGCCCGCAGGTACCGGCCCGACGCGATCATCCTCGATCAGGAGATGCCGGTCGTCCGCGGTACGGAGGTCTGCCAGCTCGTCCAGCGGGAGGGCTGGCGATCGCGGTGCACGATCGTCGCGCTCACCGCGAGCCGCGATCCCGCGGTCCGCCGCGAGATGATCCAGGCGGGCGCCGACGCGTTCCTCGAGAAGCCCTTCAGCCCCGTCGAGCTCCTCCAGCTCCTGAACGCGTGGGACCTCGACCATGTTTGACGAGCCCTCGGCGGTCGACGTCCCGGACCGTGTTGCTGCTGAACCGGTCCCCTCGACGACGACGAGCAGGCGATCGTGCACCACCACGTCGACTACGGCGTCAAGTTCATCGAGGAGACGGGGTTAACGTTCACACGACGGGTGGGGCGTAGCATCGGGGCGTGGCCCTCGATCGGTTCTCCGCACCCGTCCGGGAGTGGTTCGACACCTCCTTCCCGGCGCCCACGGACGCCCAGATCCAGGGTTGGCCGGCGATCGCGGAGGGCGACCACACGCTGATCCTCGCCCCGACGGGGTCCGGCAAGACGCTGGCCGCGTTCCTGTGGGCGATCGACCGGCTCATGACCGAGCCGGAGCCCCACCCGAAGCAGCGCACCCGGGTGCTGTACATCTCGCCGCTGCGGGCGCTGGCGGTCGACGTCGAGAAGAACCTCCGCGCCCCGCTACGTGGTATCTCGCTGGCCGCGGAGAGGCTCGGCGAACAGGTCGTCGAGCCCGAGGTCGCGATCCGTAGCGGGGACACGCCATCCGACGAGCGCCGCCGGATGATCCGCAACCCCCCGGACATCCTCATCACCACGCCCGAGTCGCTGTACCTCTACCTCACGTCGCGTGGCCGCGAGACGCTGACCGGGGTCCGGTGGGTGATCGTCGACGAGATCCACTCGGTGGCCGGAACCAAGCGCGGGGCGCACCTCGCGCTGAGCCTGGAGCGGCTCGAGGAACTGGTGGTCGGATCGGCGGGCGACGACACGCCGGCGCGCCCGCAGCGCATCGGACTGTCCGCCACCCAGCGCCCGCTCGAGGAGATCGCCCGCTTCCTCGGCGGGTTCCACGCCCCCGGCGAGCAGCGGCCCGTCACGATCGTGGACGCCGGGGTCAGCAAGGAGCTGGACCTCGAGATCGTGGTCCCGGTCGAGGACATGGCCGAGCTGGGAAGCGTCATCGAGGAACCGGTCAGCGGACCGGCAGCCGCTGGTCCCAGCCGGCGGAGCATCTGGCCGGCGGTGCACCCCCGGCTGCTCGACCTGATCCTCGAGCACCGCTCGACCCTGGTGTTCGTCAACTCCCGTCGGCTGGCCGAGCGGCTGGCCGCGCGGCTGAACGAGCTCCACCACGACCGGCTGGTCGCCGAGGGATCCCGCGAGCCCGAGGACCCGATCCCGGAGCTGGTCAAGGCCCACCACGGATCGCTCGCCCGCGAACGCCGCACGGTGATCGAGGACGAGCTCAAGCGCGGCGAGCTCCGCGGCCTGATCGCCACATCCTCGCTGGAGCTGGGGATCGACATGGGCGCGATCGACCTGGTCGTCCAGGTCGAATCCCCCGGCTCCGTCGCACGCGGCCTGCAACGGATCGGTCGCGCCGGCCACCAGGTCGGCGAGCCGAGCCGGGGCAAGCTCTTCCCGAAGTACCGCGGCGACCTGCTCGAGGCCGCCGTGGTCGTGGGGCGGATGCACGCCGGCGCGATCGAGGAGACCCGCTACCCCCGCAACCCCGTGGACGTGCTGGCGCAGCAGATCGTCGCCATGGCGGCGATGGACGAGTGGTCCCTGGACGACCTGTCGGCCCTGGTGCGCCGAGCCGCGAACTTCTCCGACCTCTCGGACCAGGCGCTGCACGCGGTGCTGGACCTGCTGGCCGGACGCTACCCCTCCGAGGAGTTCTCCGAGCTCCATCCCCGCATCGTCTGGGACCGGGTCGGCGGGACGATCAGGGGTCGGACCTCGGCGCAGCGGCTGGCCGTCACCAACCCCGGGACGATCCCCGACCGTGGGCTGTACGGCGTGTTCCTCCCGGACGGGGCGCGGGTCGGCGAGCTCGACGAGGAGATGGTCTACGAGAGCCGGTCCGGCGAGACCTTCACCCTCGGCGCGTCGACCTGGCGGATCGAGGAGATCACCCGCGACCGCGTGGTGGTGACCCCGGCCCCCGGTGAACCCGGGAAGATGCCGTTCTGGCACGGCGACAAACCGGGCCGCCCGCTGGAGCTCGGACGGGCGCTCGGGGCGTTCGTGCGGGAGGTCCGCGAGCACACGATCGCGGACGGGGCGCCAGCTGCTGCCGCGCGGCTGCGCGAGCGGTCCGGCCTGGACGCGTGGGCCGCCGACAACCTCGTCGCCTACCTCCAGGAGCAGACCGAGGCCACCGGGGCGCTGCCCGACGATCGCACGGTGGTCATCGAGCGCTTCCGGGACGAGATCGGCGACTGGCGGGTGTGCCTGCTGTCACCGCTCGGTGCCCAGGTGCACGCCCCGTGGTCGCTGGCGATCGAGCAGCACCTCCGCGACCGGCACGGCCTCGAGGTCGAAACGATGTGGTCCGACGACGGCATCGTCCTGCGTCTGCCCGAGGCGGTCGACCGCATCCCCACCGACGAGCTGCTGATCGACCCGGACGAGGTCGAGTCCCTCGTCGTGGACAGCCTCCCCGGCAGCGCGCTGTTCGCATCGCGGTTCCGCGAGGCCGCGGCACGGGCGCTGCTCCTGCCGCGCCGGCGCCCCGGCAAGCGCACCCCGCTGTGGCAGCAACGTCAGCGGTCGGCGGACCTGCTGTCGGTCGCGGCGAAGTACCCGTCGTTCCCGATCCTGCTCGAGACCACCCGCGAGTGCCTGCGGGACGTGTTCGACGTCCCCGGTCTGCAGCGGGTGCTGCGGGACCTGCGGTCCCGGTCCGTCCGTATGGTCACCGTCGACACCGAGCACGCCTCGCCGTTCGCGCAGTCCCTGCTGTTCGGGTGGATCGCCAACTACATGTACGAGGGCGACGCCCCGTTGGCCGAACGCCGTGCCGCCGCCCTGGCGCTCGACCGGGACCTGCTGTCGGACCTGCTGGGCGCGGACGAGCTCCGCGAGCTGATCGACGCGGACGCGCTGGCCGAGCTGGAGCTCGAGCTGCAGCACCTCGTGGGCGGCCGCCGCGCCCGGGACCCCGACGAGCTGCACGACCTGCTGCGGACCCTGGGAACGATGACGACGGAGGAACTGGCCGCGCGGTCCGAGGACGACCCGATGCCGTGGATCGAACAGCTCGTGTCGGGGCGACGGGCGATCCGCGTCCGGGTCGCAGGCGAGGAGCGGCTCGCCGCCGCGCAGGACGCCGCCAGGTTGCGGGACGGGCTGGGGGTGTCGCTGCCCGGCGGACTGCCCGCCGCGTTCACCGAACCGGTCGACGGTCCCCTGGACCAGCTCGTCGCCCGGTACGCGCGGACCCACGGGCCGTTCCTCACCGCCGAGCCCGCCGCGCGGCTCGGCGCGCCCGTCGAACGGATCCGCGACGCCCTGCTGCGGCTCGAGGCCGCGGAACGGCTGGTCCGCGGCGAGTTCCGCCCCGAGGGGACCGAACGCGAGTGGTGCGACGTCGACGTCCTCCGGCGGCTGCGACGGCGGTCGCTGGCGGTGCTGCGCAAGGAGATCGAGCCCGTCGACGGGGCGACCCTGGGGCGGTTCCTCCCGCGCTGGCACGGGATCGGCGAGCGCCGCCGTGGGGCTGAGGCGCTGGTCGACGCGCTGTCCCAGCTGCAGGGCGCGCCGATCCCCGCCTCGGTGCTGGAGTCCGACGTGCTGCCGGCCCGGGTCGCCGACCACCGGAGCTCGGACCTGGACGCGCTCCTGGCGGCCGGGGAGCTCGTGTGGGTCGGCGCCGGGTCGCTGGGGGCATCGGACGGCCGCATCGTGCTGCTCTTCCGCGACGAAGCGTCGGTGCTGGCCCCCACGCCGCCGGACGACCCCCCGGACGGCTCGATCCACGGGGCGATCCGCGACCACCTCGCCACCAACGGGGCGTCGTTCTGGCCGGACCTCGTCCAGGCTGCGGGCACCGCCGACGAGGGCGAGCTGCTCCCCGCCCTGTGGGACCTGGTGTGGGCCGGGGAGGTCACCAACGACACGCTCGCGCCCCTGCGCGCCTACCTGGCCGGGACGCCCCGCCGCCGGTCCCGAGGCGGTCGTCCCCGGCCCGGACGCCTGACCCGGCTGGGTCCCCCAGCGGGGGCGGGGCGGTGGTCGCTCGTGTCCTCGCTGCTGGACGAGCGCACCCCCACAGCGGTCTCGCACGCCCGCTCCGAGCAGCTCCTCGAGCGGATGGGGATCGTCACGCGGGAGGCCGTCCTGGCCGAGGGCGTGCCCGGCGGGTTCGCCGGGGTCTACCAGGTCCTGAAGGCGATGGAGGAGGCGGGACGTGTCCGCCGCGGGTACTTCGTCGCCGGCCTCGGAGCCGCCCAGTTCGCCGTCCCGGGCGCGGTCGACCGGCTGCGGGCGCTGCGCGACCCGGACCGCGAGGGTCCCGAGGTCGTCACCCTGGCGGCGACCGACCCGGCGCAGCCCTACGGCGCCGCCCTGTCCTGGCCGGACAGCGAGGGGCGGCCGGCCCGCCAGGCCGGCGCCTACCTGGTCCTCGTCGACGGCGAGGCGACCGTGTACCTCGAGCGGGGCG
The DNA here is from genome assembly GCA_019347855.1 of Actinomycetota bacterium. The sequence continues at coordinate 16,918 of JAHWKO010000017.1, read as the reverse complement.
CACGGAGCCTCGCGACCTTCGCGCCCGCCGCTGACACTGCCGCGTGGGTCGACGCGTTGACCGCGCTCGTCAAGGACGGGCGGATCCGCCGGATCGAGCTCGAGCGGATCGACGGCGAGGACGCACACGGATCGCCGTTCGTGCCCCTGCTCGAGGACGCCGGGTTCGTCGACACCTACCGCGGCCTGACCTTCCACGGCTGATGCGCTTCCGGTTCGAACGCACCTTCACGATCGCCGCGCCCCGCGAGGCCGTCTACGACGCGATCCGCGAGACGCAGGACTGGCCGACGTGGTGGCCCGCCATGCGCACGGTCGAGCGGCTCGACGAGGACCCGCGTCGGGAACGGTTCGAGGTGCGCGCCCCGTTCGGGTACGTCGTCACGGGGCGTGGGCATTGGGTCGAGGCCGAGCGCCCGCGGCTCGCGGTCGTGCGACTCGACGGCGACCTCGATGGCACGGGCACGCTCCGCCTGCACGTCGACGGCACGGGCACGGAGATCCACTCGGTGCTCGACGTCGTCGTCGACCCGGCCTGGATCCGGGTGGTCGGCCCGGTGCTGCGGCCGTTCCTGCGGTGGAACCACGACCGCGTCATGGACGCGGCCGTCGCCGGACTGCGGGACAAGCTCGGGTCGGAGGGTGACCTCGATGCCTGAGGGCGACACGATCTTCCGATCGGCCACGACGCTCCGTGCCGCGCTGGCCGGAGGAACCGTCACCCGGTTCGAGGCCCCACGGGTGGTGGGGCGCGTCCCACAACCCGGCGACGTGATCCGGGACGTCGAGGCCCGCGGCAAGCACCTGTTGGTCCACCTCACCGGGACGGACGACCGCCCCGACCTCACGATCCGGACCCACCTCAGGATGACCGGCTCGTGGCACGTCTACCGCCCCGGCGAGCGGTGGTGGAAGCCCCACCGCCAAGCGCGCCTGGTGATCGAGACGGGGACCGCGGTCGCCGTGTGCTTCAACGCGCCCGTGGTCGAGGTGATCCCGGCGGACCGCGTCGACCGCCACCCCGAGCTCGCCCGGCTCGGCCCCGACCTCAGCCGGTCCGACGCGGACCTGAACGAGGCTGCCGACCGGATGGGGCGTCTCGACGGCACGACCGAGGTCGGGGTCGCGATGCTCGACCAGCGCGTCGCGTGCGGCGTCGGCAACGTCTACAAGTCCGAGGCCCTGCACGCCTGCGGGATCGACCCGTTCGCCCCGGTCGGGCAGCTCGACGCCGACGCCCGGCGCCGCCTCCTGCACACCGCCTCCCGACAGCTGCGGACCAACCTCACCGGGTACCCGAGGACCACCGTGCCTGAGGGTCTCGCGGTGTACGGGCGCGCCGGCCAGCCGTGCCGGGCCTGCGGGACCGCGATCCGGGTACGCAGGCAGGGCCACCACGCCCGGGTCACCTACTGGTGCGACACCTGCCAACCCCCCGCCTGATGCGGATCTGGGCGGAAGAAGTACAGCATCTCGTACGAACTCCACCCCGATGCGCCCCAAGGGGGGTCAGGGTCATTCGACGTCGAGGCGGTGCAGCCACCACGTGCACAGCGCCACCCCCAGGACGGTCGCGACGAGCAGCGCGATCACGGCCGTCGACAGCGAGACCTCGCGGAGCTCGTTGCGGACGTCGCCGAGCTGGGTGAGGACGGACGTGGCGAACCGGCGGATCGACACCGCCGCGAGCTGGTCGCTGAAGCGGGCGAGGAACCCCTCGAGCAGCAGCACGTAGCCGAGCCCCCACAGCAGCGACCGGGTCGTGCGCAGACCCAAGGCGACGAAGACGCCGACGTACGCCAGGGTCCCGAGCACGGCAGCGACCGCGGCGGGCAGGAACAGCTCTGGGCGACCGCCCGCGACCGTGATCAGCCCCACGATCGCGACGTTGAGCGGGACCGCCAGACCGGCGCTGGCGCACGTGGCCGCGACGGCGAGGTCCAGCCGTCGGACCGGTCGCAGCCACAGGTAGACGAGCGTCCCGTCCTCCCGAAGGTCGCCCAACGATGCCCCCGAGTACACCAGCGACACCACCGGGACCGCGACCAGGAAGGCCGCCTCGGTCAGCAACGTCGCCACCGCGGCCCGGCCCACCGACCCGACGTTGATCGCGATCGCGGACAGCGTCAGCGCCGCCCCAACGCCCGCGGCCAGCGCGAACCGTCCGCGGGTGGACTGGGCACGGGCCAGCACCCGCGTGGCGACCTGCAACGCCTGTCCCCTGGACGGTCCGACCGTCGCGCTCACAGGCGCCTCACCACCAGGTCCCGGAACACCGACTCGAGGGACTCGTCCAGCGGGACTACCTCGTAGAGCCGGGAGTCGGTCCCGGCCGCGACCTCGGCGACGGCGCGACGGAACCGCGCGATGTCCGAGGTGTCGACCAGGAGCGTGTCCCCGGTCTCGACCGTCACCCCATCGGCCGCCTCACGCTCGAGGAGGCCCGAGGCCACCCGCCGCGCGTGGGCCGTCCGGACGCGGACCCGTCTGGGCCGGTCATCGAGCGCCTCCCGGACCCCGTGGAAGTCCCCCTCGGCCACGATCCGTCCCCGCACCATCAGCAGGATCCGGGAGCCGAAGCGCTCGACCTCGTCCAGGACGTGGCTCGACACCAGCACGGTCCGGCCGTCAGCGGCGAGCTCACGGAAGAGCGCGATCATCCGGATGCGCTGCACCGGGTCGAGCCCGTTGAGGGGCTCGTCCAGGACCAGCAGCTCGGGGTCGTGGACGAGCGCCTGGGCGAGCTTCACCCGCTGCCGCATGCCCTTCGAGTACGTCGCCAACGGCCGGGGCAGGTCGGGATCCAGGTCGACGCGTTCCAGGGCGGCTCTCGCGCGACGGGCGGGTTCGCCAACGCCGTGGAGCTCCGCGGCGGACCGCACGAACCGGATCGCATCGACGCTGCCGAGCAGTTCCTCCTGCTGGGGGACGAGGCCGATCCTGCGGTGCAGTCTCAGGTCCCGACGCGGTCGTGTCCCGAACACGTCGATGCGACCGTCGTCGGGCGTGGTGAGCCCGCAGATCAGCCGCATCATCGTGGACTTGCCCGCCCCGTTGGGCCCGAGCAGCGCGGTCATGCCGGATCCGATGTCGAAGGTCACGTCTGACAGCGCGACGACGTCCCCGAACGTCTTGGACACCTCCTCGAACCGGACCACCACCGTCATCGGGTCACCGCCAGCCGCTGGTAGCGCCACCGCGTGAACGCCCCGAACGCCGCGGTCCACGCCGCTAGCGCCCCGAGCACCGCCCAGGTCGGGTTGCCGCCGTCGTTGAGGCGGTCCCCGTAGATCCGCGCGACCGAGTCGGTCGCGACCTGGTTCACGTCGAGCAGCAGCAGTGCCTGTGGCGCGTCCAGTGCGAACACGGTGGTGCCCACGACCGCCCCGCTCACGACCAGGTACAGCACGATCGTCCCGGCGGCGGCGCCCGTGCGGTCCGACAGGCTCGCCGCGGCCAGCGAGAGCGACCCGAACAGCAGCGCCAGCGCGATCCCCGACCCCAACGCCTGGGAGACCGTCCGCAGGACCGCCACCGGGCCGTCGGGTCCGGCGCCGATGATCACCGTGCCCAGCACGTAGATCAACGGTGGCACCACGGTGACGGCGGCCACGAAGCCGATCGCGGCGACCGCCTTGGCCGCCAGGTAGGTGTCACGCGACAGCGGCGACGCGAGGTACAGCGCGAGCGCCCCCGACCGCCGATCACGGCACAGTGCTGCGGGTCCGGCGATCGCGGTCGCGAGGTAGACGAGGAGGATGATCCCCCCGAGGTACTCCTCGGGTCCGGGGAGCACCTGCCCCGCCACGCGTCGCAAGGTGGCGGGCAGCAGCAGCGTGGCCGCGACGAACCCGATGGCCGGCAGGTACGTCAGTGCGATGATCCCCCACGGCAGCAGCTTGCTGCGCGCGCGGCGACGCAGACCCAGGATGAAGCGCAGCGTGTGCACGATCGTGCTCGTGACCGCCCCGCCCACGCCGTGCCGCGCGCCCTCGTAGCGGCGGTAGCCCTGCTCGTGCAGCCGGACCGTGCTCATGACCCGCCCCGGTCGGCGGTCTGCGGCTCCATGTCCACCGCGAAGAGGTGCTCCTCGAGTGTGGCCGTGTGCCGTTGCAGCCGGCGGATCCCGGTCCCCGTCGCGACGACGGCGTCGCGCACCGCATCGAGCGCGTCCTCGTGCGGGACCGTCACCACCAACCGGCCGCGACCGATCGGATCGACCTCCAGGGCGGCGTCCCCCAGCGCCCCGGCGACGACCTCGACGTCTCCGTCGACCTCCAGGACGAACCGGTCCCCCGGCGCGATCATCGCCGCGACGTCACCCTGGGTCCGCAGCCGACCAGCATCGAGCACGACCACCGCGTCGCAGATCCGCTCGACCTCGTGGATCAGGTGCGACGACACCACCACGTGGATGCCGAGGTCGTGGCCGATCCGGCGGATCGTCACGAGCATGTCGTCCCGCTGGATCGGATCGAGCCCGTTCGTCGGCTCGTCGAGCAGCACCAGCCTCGGGTCGTGCGCCATCGCCTGCGCGATCTTGACCCGCTGCCGCTGGCCCTGGGACATCGTGCCGATCTCCCGCAGCCGTTCCTCGCCGAGACCGACGAGATCCAGGGTCTCGCTGGCGCGGGTCACCGCGACCTTCCGCGGGAGGCCGTGCAGCTCGGCGACGTGCCGGACCAGGTCCTGCGCGCGAGCCTCGGGGGGCAGCGCGTCGTGCTCCGGCGCGTACCCCAGCCTGGCGCGGACCTCCGGCCCCGCGGTCGTGGGGTCCGCACCCAGCACCGTGAGGGTCCCCGCATCCGGGGGGTGGAGCCCCAGGATCATCCCGATCAGGGTGGTCTTCCCGGCACCGTTCGCACCGAGGAGGCCGGTGACGCCGGCCCCGATCGTCGCGGTGACGTCGTCCAGCGCGACGACCTGGCCCCACCGCTTGGTGAGCCCCTGCGCGTGCACGACGGGATCCATGGCGGGACCGTACGACCCTGCCCGGTCGCACGCCCGTTCCTAGCCCTGCTCCCGGCGTCGAGCCACCACGACGGCGCCCGCGACGACGACGACCAGGACCGTCACCCCGATGACGATCCACGGCGTCGACGTCGCCGTCGCGACGGACCGGAGGTCGGGGTCGTCGTCGATCTCCCGCGCCGTCGCCGGCCTGGCATCGGCCAGCTCCTGGGTCCACCGCTTCGTGGGGGTGCAGATGTCGTCGGTGAACCGACCGTCCTCCGCGTGCGGGAATACCAGGTAGCGCGCGCCCGGCTCGAAGGTCCGTTCCACCGACGAGGCGCTGTTCGGCTCGTCCGGACCGCCGTGCACCACGACCTGCGACCCGACCGTCGCTCCGTCCGACGGCCGTGCCCACACCTCGTCGACGTCGAACGTCGCCGTCCGTCCGCGGTTGGTGACCTCCGTGACGGTGCCGACGAACACGTACCCGGCCTCGTCGACCTGCTGCTGGAGGGAGCGGTCGTCCTGGGCGCAGTCCGCCCACGCGGCCGGTGCGACCATCGCCAGGGCGAGCGCGACCGACGCGGCGATCACGAGGCGGGCGGCGAGGCGCATCGGCCACGACCGTAGCCGTGCGGCCACCGCGACCGACCGTTCGCCATACTGACCCCATGCACGAGTGGGTGTTGTGGATCGTCGGTGGGTTGATCGCGCTCGGGGCGGCCGCCTACCGGTACTGGCGCAACGAGCGCCGTCGCCACGAGATGCAGGCGTTCGCGACGAGGGCCGGGCTCCGGTACGCCGCCAACGACCCGTTCGGGACCGTCCAGCTCGGGTTCCGCCTGTTCCGTGAGGGCGATGGGCGCGGCGTCGACAACGTGTGCTGGGGGACGACCGGGGGGTTCGAGGTCCGCCTGTTCGACTACTGGTACTACGAGCAGACCCGCGACGACCGCGGGCACACCCACCGCACGTACCGCTACCACTCCTGCACGCTGTTCCGCATCCCCGGCATCTACGGGCCGCGGCTGACGGTCGAGCCCGAGGGCGTGTTCTCGCGTCTCAAGGACGCGATCGGGTTCCGCGACCTGCAGTTCGAGTCCGAGGACTTCAACCGCGCCTTCCAGATCACGGCCGCCGGTGACGAGCGGTTCGCCTACGCCGTGCTGGACGCGGGGATGATGGACTGGCTCCTGAACGCCGGCCGGCAGCACCGGATCGAGACCATGGGCAACGTCGTGCTGGTCTCCACGTCCCGCGTTCCCGCCGCCGGGCTGTGGTCCCTGCTGTCCGTGGCCCGTGGCTTCCGCGACCGGGTCCCCGACGTCGTGTCGGAGCTGTACCCCGCGGCCGAGCACCAGGGCCACGACGATCTCACCTCGATGCCCACCCCGGTGCTGCCGGACCTGCCGTCCTCCGACGACAGCATCGTCCCGAAGTGGACGCTGTGACGGCCGGGACGCGCTGACGTGGTCGAGCCCTGGATCCTCCTCACCGCCGTCGTGGCCGCGCTGCTGATCGGCATGTTGATCTCGTACAACCGGTTCGTCGAGCAACGCCAGCTGATCCGCGACGCCTGGGCCAACGTCGACACCGAGCTCCAGCGGCGCTACGACCTCATCCCGAACCTCGTGGAGACCGTCCGGGGCTACGCCGAGCACGAGCGCAACCTCCTCGAGCAGGTGACGCAGGCACGAACGGCTGCGGTGGCGTCGCACGGGACACCCAGCCAGCAGGCGCGCGACGAGGGCGTGCTGGTCAGCGCCCTGCGCCAGCTGTTCGCCGTCGCGGAGCGCTACCCCGACCTGAGAGCCAGTGCGCACTTCCTGGAGCTGCAGCAGCAGCTCACGTCCACCGAGGACCGACTGGCGCTCGTGCGCCGCGTGTACAACGCGAACGTGCGCAACCTGAACCGACGGGTGCAGGCGGTCCCGTCCAACGTGGTGGCGTGGATCTTCGGTTTCGAGCAGGCCGAGTTCTTCGAGGTCGAGGAGGTCGTCCGGTCGGCCGGACCACCCGAGGTGGACCTGGCAGACCGCTAACGTCCCGAGCCCCACGGCGACGGACGGATCACGCGTGGACCTGTCGAGCTCTCTAGGCGACTTCGGCGTGTGGGCCAGCCACCTCGGCCTCCTCCCGGCCGAGGACGCACGCCGGCAGGCGCGCGGGATCGAGGAGCTCGGCTACGGCTGCCTCTGGGTCGGCGAGGCCCGGGGCAAGGAGGCCCTCACCCACGCGGGGTTCCTGCTCGCCGCGACGGACCGGGTCACCGTCGCCACGGGCATCGCCAACATCTGGGCGCGCGACGCCCGGGCGATGTGGAACGGGGCGAGGACCCTGGCCGAGGGCTTCGACGAACGTTTCGTCCTGGGCATCGGGGCCAGCCACGCCCCGCTCGTCGAGAGCCGCGGTGGCATCTACGACAAGCCGCTGACCGCGATGCGCGAGTACCTGGACGCGATGGACCGGGCGATCTGGCACGGACCCGACGTCGCGGACCCGCCGGTGGTCCTGGCTGCGCTCGGCCCGAAGATGATGGACCTGGCCGCGCAGCGCAGCGCCGGGGCGCACACGTTCTTCGTACCCGTCGAGCACACCCGCCGATCGCGCGAGCAGGTCGGCGAAGGACCGTTCATCGCACCCGAGCAGGCGTTCGTGCTGGCGGACTCGCGGGACGACGCGCGCAACGCCGCCGACAGGCACCTGCGCGGCTACCTGGAGCTGCCGAACTACCAGCGCAACCTGCAACGGCTGGGGTTCTCCGATGAGGACCTCGACGGGGCGGGCAGCGACGAGCTGTTCGACGCGCTGGTCGCGTGGGGCGATGCCGACGCGGTCGCGGGTCGGATGCGCGAGCACCTGGATGCGGGCGCCGACCACGTCGCGGTCCACCCGCTGACCGCCGACGTCGACGCCGGCCCCCTCCCCCACGTCAGGGAGCTCGCCACGGCGCTGCTGCACTGATGGACCTCGGTCTCGAGGGGCGCGGTGTCCTGGTGACCGGCGGTGCCGGTGGGATCGGCACCGCGACCGTGCTGGCCTTCGCGGCCGAGGGCGCACGGGTCGCCGTCCACCACCTGACCAGCGTGTCCCGCGCGGAGGAGCTGGCCGCGGAGGTCGGTGGGATCGCGGTCCGGGGCGATCTCCGTGATGCGGACGACGTGGACCGGGTCGTGGCCGAGGCCGTCGAAGGCCTGGGGCGGTTGGACGTCTGCGTCGCGAACGCCGGCGTCTGGCCCCGCGAGGACGTGCCGGTCGCCGATCTGACGGTCGACCGCTGGGAGTCGACGATCGCATCGAACCTGACCGCCACGTTCCTGACGGCGCGGGCGTTCCTGCGGCACGCCCGGGGCGCGGAGGACGCGGCGTTGGTGCTCGTGTCGTCGACCGCCGGGGTGTTCGGCGAGGCCGGGCACGCCGACTACGCCGCAGCCAAGGCGGCGATCGCCCACGGTCTGCTGCCGTCGCTGAAGAACGAGGCCGCGCCGGTGCGGGTGAACGCGGTCGCGCCGGGGTGGACCGTCTCGCCGATGACCGACCGCGACCTCGACGACGACACGGTCGCACGCGTCACGGCCACCATGGCGCTCCGCAAGGTCGCGCGGCCCGACGACGTCGCCGCGGCGATCGTCTGGCTGTCCTCACCGGTCGCCGCCGGCCACGTGACCGGCGAGCTGATCACCGTGGCGGGCGGCATGGAGGGACGCCTCCTGCACCCCTGAACATCGGGATCGTGAAGGGTTGCGGCGTCCAGGGCCTCCTGACGCTTCACGATCCCGGGGTCAGGGGGTCAGCGGGCGCGAGGGCCTCGGACCCGGACCTGCTGGGCGAGCTCGGCGTGGTTGCGACCGAGCGCCATGAGGGCGGTGGCGGCCTCGCGCTGCAGCTCGGGGAGCTCGTCGGGGTGGAACCAGCGCAGCTGGTCGATCTCCGGCGAGTCCGTGCCCACCGCGTCCGGGTCCTGCCCGGGGGCGGGGCGCGCGCGGTAGATGACGTCCACCCGTCGCGGGTCCTCCTCCACGATGACGGCGGGCGGGCCGTCGAGGACGACCTCGAGGGACGTCTCCTCCCGTGCTTCGCGGCGGGCGCAGTCCTCGGTGCTCTCGTCGCGCTGGAGCAGCCCGCCAGGGAAACCCCACCGCCCTCGGTACGACAGCTGGGCGAGGAGGATCCGGTTGTCCTCGCGCTGGATCACGCAGATCGTCCCCACCGTGTAGGACGGGCTGAGGCGGCGGACGACGAAGCGTCGACCCCTCACCGGGAGCCGGCGGAAGACCTGGAGCGCCGCGCGATGCAGCCGCCGGACCAGCGTGGACTCCGGGACACCGCGGGTCATGCGGGTACCGGGACGTGAAGGAGCGCGACGGCCGAGATGTGGACACCCCCAAGGGAGCTGGTCGATGGACCGGCATCGTAGCTCTGGGAGCGGGGGTAGCCGACGGTCAGAGCTCGGTGGGGACGACCTCGACGTCGACGATCTCGCCGCCCCGAACGGCCGTGACCGTCACCGGCCGTCCGATCCGGTCGCCGGCGAGGGTCCGCTGCAGCCCGCCGACGTCGTCGACCGGACTCCCGCCGACCGCCACCAGGATGTCCTCGGTCCGCAGACCGGCGCTCGCGGCCGGGCTCTCCGGGACGACCTGGACCACCTCGACGCCCCGTTCGGCGCCGAGCCGTCGCGCGACCCGGGGTGGCAGCGGCCGCGCGTTGCCGGTGATCCCCAGGAAGGCCCGCCGGTAGCGACCCTCGGTCATGAGGGCATGCACGATCCGCAGCGTGATCTCGTCGATCGGCACGGCGAGTCCGAGGCCGACCCCCGCGACGGCCGTGTTGATGCCCACCAGCCGGCCGGCCGCGTCGACCAGCGCCCCGCCCGAGTTCCCGGGGTTGAGGGCGGCATCGGTCTGGACCACGTTCTCGACGTACCGGGACACCGCCCCGTCACGCGTGGGCAGCGCACGACCCAGCGCGCTCACCACGCCCGCGGTGACGGTGCCCGCGAAGCCCATCGGGTTGCCGATCGCGACCACGAGCTGACCGACCCGCAGCCGCCCCGCGTCGCCGACCCGGACCGGTACGAGATCCGCCGCATCGGCGCGGACGACCGCGAGGTCGGACAGGGGATCGCGGCCGACCACCTCGAAGGTGAGTTCGCGCCCGTCGGTGAACGCGGCGGTGCCCCGGTCCGTGCCGGCGACGACGTGCGCGGATGTCAGCAGGTAGCCGTCGGCGGTGACGACCGCAGCCGAACCGGACCCACCGCCTCGAGGGGCGCGCCAGGGGCGGCGCAGGCTCGCGACCGATGGGCTGACCGCCTCGGCCACGGTGGTGACCACCGCGGAGTACGCGTCCAGGGCGTCCAGCTCGTCGACCTCGGGGACGATCGTCGCGGTCACGTCGCTCACCTCCTCACGCCAGGTCGGGGCCGGCCTGGCGCACCGTCTCGACCTGGGCGAACGCCTCGCGGAGCTCCGCGAGCCACGCCTCCTCCACCTCGGCGACACGCTGGATGCACCAGGCCACGGCCTCGCTGCGGCTGCGCACCACCCCGGCGTCGATCAGCGTGTCGAGGACCCGGCGCTGCGGGAGGCGCAGGCGGGTCATGACCGGCATCGTGTTGGTCGTGAACAGCCGCTGCGTCCCCGCGCAGCGGACCCCCCAAGAGACGCGCCGCCGGAAGGTGTGCTCGGCCTCGCGGGCGATCTCGATGCGCTGCTCCCGGGTGGCCTCGCGGAAGCGAGCGATCGCGCCCTGCAGCCGCGCCTCACGCAGCCCGTCGGTCTCGTCGTCCTCGGGGTCGGGTTCCGGCATCTCGCCGATGACGAGGATCTCCTCCTGGTCCGTGAGCACCTCGAGGTCGTGGAACCACCCGTCGGGCAGGCGTCGCCGGAACCAGGTGGCGAGGTCGCTGGTGGTGATGGTGGCCACGGGTCCTCCGTCCGCCGCCCGGCGCCGCTCACGCCGGTCGCTGTCGCGATGTGTTGATTACGTCATTACAAAGTTACTCCGATGTGGATCGGGCGCAAGTCCGGTCGCCAGGCGGCCAGGGGACGCCTCCTCGGCCCGGGGTCCACGCTCCTACGGTCGGAGGGGATCGAACCTGGAGGACGCCACCCGTGTCATCGGCTGCAGCCCCTCGCGATCCCGAGGGCCCGACGTTCCAGCACGGGGTCGCGAGCGGCGACCCGCTGCAGGACCACGTCCTCATCTGGACCCGGATCAGCACTCCCGACGCCCACCCGGAGGTGCGGTGGGTGGTGGCTCATGACGAGGAGCTGTCCGATCCGGTCGCGACGGGTATCACCACGACGGACGCATCGCGGGACCACACGGTGAAGGTGGACGTCCCCGGGCTCGCCCCCGCGACCACCTACTACTACGGCTTCGAGTTCGACGGTGAGGCCTCCCCCACCGGACGCACCCGGACCGCGCCGGCCGAGGGGGTCGGTGACGACCACCTGCGGGTGGCGTTCGCCTCGTGTGCGAAGTACGACGACGGGTTCTTCAACGCCTACGCCCGGATCGCCGACCGCGAGGATCTCGACCTGGTCGTCCACCTGGGCGACTACTTCTACGAGTACGGCAACGACGGGAGCTCGCCCGGACCGGACATGGGTCGGGCGATGATCCCCGACCACGACTGCAAGACGCTGGACGACTACCGCACGCGGTACGCCCAGATGCGGCTGGACGATGACTGCCGACGGATGCACGAGCGCCACCCGACGGTGCACGTCTTCGACGACCACGAGTGCGGGGACGACCGGTGGCGGGAGGGCGCCGACAACCACGACCCAGCCGTCGACGGCCCCTTCGAGGAGCGGGCCGCGCAGGCACTGCAGGCCTGGTACGAGTGGCTGCCGGTCCGTGTCCCGGACCGCGACGACCCGGCGCGGATCTACCGGCGGTTGCCCCTCGGCGGCCTCGCCGACCTGATCGTGATCGACTGCCGATCCTGGCGTGACCGCCAGGCCACGCCGCCCGAGATGTACCGCGAGGACCGCCAGCTCCTGGGCGAGCCGCAGCACCGGTGGCTGTGCCAGCGCCTGCGGGACTCGGAGGCGACGTGGAAGCTCGTCGGCAACCCGATCATGGTCGGGCAGGTCTACACCCACCTGACCCCCGATTGGCTGGGGCGTCCACTGGCCGAGCTCGGGATCCTCACCGAGGAGGAGCACGGGGCGAGCCCGGACCAGTGGGACGGGTACCCGGCGGCGCGGTCGAGGCTGTTCGCGCAGCTGCGCCAGGATCAGGTCCGCGACCCCGTGTTCCTGTCCGGCGACGTCCACACCGCGTGGGCGTGCCACCTGATGGAGGACCCGACCGACATGATCGAGCCCCTGGCGGTCGAGTTCGTGACGGCCAGCATCACGACCCAGAACCTCAACGAGAAGATTGGGGACGACGAGCGCACGCGGGAGGTGGACGTCGAGGGCACCGTGATGCGCGACAACCCCCACATCCAGTGGTGCGAGTTCGATGACCACGGGTACGTGCTGCTCGACATCGACCCGGGACGCATCCTCGCTGAGTGGTGGTTCGTCGACACCGTCGAGGAACCGTCCGACAACGAGTCGATGAAGAGCTCCTGGGAGGTCCGTGAGGGGACGTCCCTCCTGTACCACGTCGCCGGCGAGGACACCGACCGCGATCCCAGCCGCAGTGAGTGACCATGGACGACCGGCGCCTCGTACGGATGTCGAAGCTGCTGTCGAAGGTCCTACGTCACGACCCGTCGATCGCCGACCTGGAGCCTGACCCGGAGGGGTGGGTCCCGGTCGACGACCTGCTGGACGGGTTGGGCTGGGACCGGGAGCTGCTCGAGGCGGTCACCCGGCCACGTGCGGCCCGCAAGGACCGCTTCGAGCTGTCCGCCGACGGCGAGCGGATCCGCGCCCGTTACGGGCACTCGATCCCGGTGCAGCTCGGGTACGAGGACACCCGCCCGCCGGACGTCCTGTACCACGGCACATCGGACCGCAACGTGGACGCGATCCTCTCGCAGGGGGTCTCGTCGATGCGCCGTCAGCTCGTCCACCTGTCCGAGGACGTCGCGTCGGCCCGCCAGGTCGGCGGCCGGCACGGGCGACCGGTGATCCTGGAGATCGACGCCGCGAGCATGGCCGACGAGGGGATCACGTTCCACCGCCTCCCCGGTGGCATCTGGCTGACCCCCGAGGTCCCGCCCCAGCACATCCGCGGCACCGTGGACCCCACCTGACTCACCCTCCCTCCCCCTCCCCGGGTTCGTGTTGTCGTCTCGTTCCCCTATCGGGGACGAGACGTACACACATCCGCCAGATGCGAGGGGTTGGAGGTACGGGGATGCGTCAGGGCCCGAGGTGCAGGAGGCGTCGGGGCGTGTCCCACATGACCTGGCGGAGCCAGTCGTCGTCGAACCCGCGGGCCACCAAGCCGCGGATCTGCGCGGCGTACTCGTGCGGGATGCTCGGGAAGTCCGATCCGAACGCGATGCGATCCGCCAGGTCGACGTAGCGTTCGACGACGCGGTCGGGGATGGCGCCCAGGTACTCGGGGTCGGTCATCACCATGGCGGTGTCGAGGTGGACGGTGGGCACCGACTCCGCGAGCTCGACGAACGGCTCGACGTCGGGAGCGCCGGCGTGCGCGATCACCAGGACCAGATCGCCGTGATCCTCGAGCAGTCGGCGCACCGGGCCCGGCCCGCAGAACTCCTCGCCCCCCGAGCCGTCCGGGACCGCGCCCGCGTGCAGCACGACCGGGAGGCGGCGTCGCTCGACCTCCGTCCAGACGTCGCCCAACCGGTCGTCGGTCGGATCGAACTTGCCGACCTGCAGGTGGATCTTGACGCACCGTCCGCCACGCCCCAACGCGTCCGCGACGTACACGTCGACGTCATCCTCCGGGTAGAAGGTGAACGTGGGCACGATCGCGTCGTGCTGCTCGGCGAGGCGCAGCGTGTGCTCGTTGAGCCAGGCTGCCATCCCCGGACGGTGCGCGTACGCCAGGGCGGTGTGGGCGATCACACCGAGGTCCCGGAGCGTCGCGAGCCGCTCGTCCTCGGAGGCCCGGTAGGCGATCGGCCAGGGCGGGTCCAGCCGGTCGAAGTGCTCCCAGACCCGGGTCTGGATCGGTTCCGGGAGCGCGTGCACGTGGATGTCCACGATGCCGGGCAGGCCGAGGTCCTCGAGGAACCGTGGGACATCGGCGTCGTCGCGGGGCGGGGCGGGGGTCATACCCAGCAGGCTAGAGCCATCGAGCGCCCCCCTAGGGTTCGTCGACATCCCGATCCACGGAGGTCCCCTTGGCGAGCGTGCGCTACGAACGAGACGGCCGGATCGGCCGCATCACCCTGGACCGGCCGGACGTCCTGAACGCGATCGATGAGGCGATGCCGGGCGAGCTCCAAGCGGCCGTCGAGGAGGCCGACCGGGACGGCGAGGTGCGCGTGATCGTGCTCTCGGGGGCGGGACGGGCGTTCTGCTCCGGGTACGACCTGCGCCGGTTCGCCGAGGAGCCGCGCCCCACCCTCGGCTCGCAGTCGATGCCGTGGGATCCCATCGTGGACTACCGCTGGATGCACGCGGCCACCGAGGCTTTCATGAGCCTGTTCCGCAGCCTCACCCCGGTGGTCTGCAAGGTCCACGGGTTCGCCGTCGCGGGTGGGAGCGACATCGCGCTGTGCTCCGACCTGGTGGTGATGGCCGAGGACGCCCGGATCGGCTACCCGCCAGCCCGGGTCTGGGGGTGCCCGACGACGGCGATGTGGGTCTACCGACTGGGTCCGGAGCGGGCGAAACGGATGCTGCTCACGGGCGACCTGGTCGACGGGGCGGGAGGCCGCGGACATGGGTCTCGTGCTCGAGGCCGTGCCGGCGGGACGGTTGGACGAGCGCGTCGAGGAGCTCGCGGACCGCATCGCCGGCGTCCCGGCCAACCAGCTGGCGATGCAGAAGCTCATGGTCAACCAGGCCGTCGAGCAGATGGGGCTGGGGTCGAGCCAGCGACTGGCGACGTTCTTCGACGGGATCGCCCGGCACACGCCCGAGGGGGTCGCCTTCAAGCAGCGGGCCGAGGAGGTCGGTTTCCGCCAGGCGATCACCGAGCGTGACGCGTGAGGGACCGGCAGGAACGGTCGCGGATGGTTCCTCGGCGAGCGGTGCTGACCGCGTGGCTGGACGGCGAGGTCGTTTCGACCCGCTTCCCCGGTCCGCTCGAACGTCACCTCATCGGGTGAGCTAGCTCCGCCAGGGCAGTCGCTCACGCCGACGCCAGACGTACTGCGCGACGATCACGACCGCGAACACCGCGATCGCCCAGTTGAACCAGTCGGAGTAGCGACCCACCTGGTGCCACCGGCGCCCCACCACGAACCCGATCCACAGCCACACCGCGTTCCACAGTCCGCTCCCGGCCGCGGTCAGCAAGCCGAACCGGATCCGTCCCATGCCCTCGGTGCCGG
Source organism: Actinomycetota bacterium (assembly GCA_019347855.1). The sequence goes on along the minus strand of JAHWKO010000017.1, from coordinate 1,522 downwards.
CAGGCAACGAGATGAGGCTGCGGATCAGCGGCACGAAGCGCCCCGTGAACACCGCCGCCGTGCCGTGCCGCTCGAACCAGGACGTGGCCCGCTCGATGTCGTCCTCGTCCGTCAGCGGGATCCGGAACAGCACCGCCCTGGCCCGCACCGGACCGAGCCGCCGCCCCACCTCGTAGAGCACGTACGCGCTGCCCGTCGAGCCGACCGTGGCAGCGACCAGCATGACGAGGTACGACACCTCGCCCTGCGCGGCGAGGTAGCCGGCGAAGGGGAGGACGACCTCGCTCGGCACGACCGGGAGGATGTTGTCGAGCACCATCATCAGGGCGACGCCGACCGGACCCATCGCCGCGATCACGTCGACGACCCAGCCCACCAGTCCGGTGAACTCGGATCCATCGGCGGCGGGTTGCAGGCGCACGCCCAGGAACGTAGGCGGGCGCCGACATCGAGGATGCGCGCCGACCCGGCAGAGCGTCCACCCGGTCGCGTGGCGCTAGTCCTGCTGGTCCTGCTGCTCGCGCTCCCGGCGGACCCGCGCCCGCTGTTCGGCGAGCCGGCGTTCGGCGTCCTCGGGGGTCGGGGCGGTGCCACCGAGGTGGAGTGGCAACCACCAGCGGTCATCGTCGTCCGCCGGCTCCTGGGGATAGCGCTCGGCGGCACGATCGACGAGACCGCCGATCGCCTCCATCAGCTCCTTCGTGGCCCGCTCGGGGTCACCGTGGCTCGTGTCGATCGGCTCGCCGTAGTGCACGTCGATCGCCACGCCCCGCTGGAAGTTCTTGGGACGCCATTTCGTGAGGATCCGCTGGGTCCCCCACGTGGCGGCGGGGATCAGCGGGGCGCCGGCCTCGATCGCCATGCGGGCCGCGCCGGTCTTGCCCTCGCGGGGGACGAACGACGGGCTGATCGTGCCCTCGGGGAACATCCCGACGATCTGCCCCCTGCGGAGCCGGTCGATCGACTCCTCGACCGCGTCACGCGCCTTGCCGTAGCGGTCCACCGGGATGTGCTTCATCGCCCGCATCAGCGGCCCGGCCACGGGGTGTTCGAACACCTCCTGCTTGGCCATGAACCGCACGAGGCGACCCTGCCCGCGCGGCTGGCCCTGCTCTCCGTCGCCGCCTGGTGGCTGGTCTTCTCCATCCCCCTGTTCCGCGGCGTCCCCGAGCCCCCGCGCCTGGTAGAGCCCGATGAGACCCGCCGCGACAACCCGGTTCGCGGCCGCGATGATCGCCTCGAGCGAAGCGGTGACGATGTTGTCATTGATGCCGACGCCGAAGATCCGGCCAGCGGGATAGGCGATTTCCATGTAGCAGACGGCCGAGGCGTCGGAACCCTGGCGCAACGAATGCTCGGAATAATCGACCACCGAAAGCTTGATGCCGAGATAATGCGAAAGTGCATCGACGAAGCCGTCGATCGGCCCGGTTCCGTTGCCTTCGATACGCTTCGTCTCGCCGTTGTCGGTGATCTCGGCAGACATGATCCGGCGACCCTTCCGCTCGGTATCGGGAAAGGT
>JAHWKO010000016.1 GCA_019347855.1 Actinomycetota bacterium | reverse complement strand
GTCATGGCGGGCATGAGCGCGGTGGTCTACCTACTCGGTGAACTGACGGCGGTGACACCATTGAGGGACATGCCGGTGAGGGACATGCCGGTGAGGGACATGCCGGTGAGGGACATGCCGGTGAGGGACATGCCGGTGAGGGACATGGCGGGCCATGATCGTGGCGGTCTCCGTCTCTTGACTGCTCCGGGGCCCGCGTGTTGACCGGCTTGGTCGGATGATACGGGACCTCCACCGCTCGGGCGCGGTGGCGCTGGCGCCGTGGTCCGCCGCTGTCTGTCCGGGCCGCAGATCCGTCAGGAGCCTAGAACGTTCCGGTTCGCGAGATCCTCCAGGATGATGTTCGGTCGCTGTTCGATGGACGAGGTACCTGTCCCGGCGTGAGAGCGGGGCTGCGTGACGTTCAACCGCCCGGCGCGACGCTCGCGCTGGCTCCGCAGCTTTGGTTCGGTCAGCGCTCGGAGGCTGTGCCTCGGACATCCCGAGGTCGCGTGCGGACACGCTGCGTCTATCATCCGGCTCGCGCGGGTCCGCGTCCACACCCGGTGGGCCCCACGAGCACCGGAGGAGCAGTTGAGACGACGCCACCCCGCACCGATCGATGCAGGCCCCGTCGCGGGCGACACGCGTTTGCAGACGAGACGGCTGGAGGATCTGCGCGAAGCGGTGAACTACCGCCGGTGGCTGGCTGCACTGGCGTTGCCGTGGCTGGGCGATGATGCGCTCGAGATCGGCTCGGGCTTGGGAGACCACGCCGCCGGGTGGTCGAGTCTCGGAGTGCGCATCACCGCCTCGGAGGCCGACCCGAGTCGACTCGACTACCTGCGTTCGCGCTTCGATGGGGATGCGCGCGTTCAGGTGCGCGAGCTCAGGGTCCCCATCGATGTGACCGCCGGTCACAGCGCGGTGGTCGCCATGAACGTCCTGGAACACATCGAAGACGACGTTCAGGCTCTTCGGAGCTTCCGAGGGCTGGTGCGTGCAGGCGGTCACGTCGTCATCCTCGTACCCGCGTTCCCCTTCGCCTTCAGCCGGTTCGATGCTGAGATCGGACACTTCCGTCGCTATCGCCGTGGGAGCTTGCGAGCAGCGATGGAAGCAGCTGATCTGGACGTCGTGCACATCCGTTACGTCAACTCCGTGGGACTGATCGCCTGGTTCATCTCGATGCGCCTCTTGAGGACGCGGCCGAAGAGCGGTGCAACTCTTCGCTTGTACGATCGCATCGTCGTTCCGCTGGTGCGCCGAGTCGAACAACGAGCAGCGCCGCCGTTCGGGCAATCGCTTCTCGCCGTCGGCCGCAGGAACGCTCGGCCGTGAGCTCGCCAACCACAGCCGTCCCTCCGCCATCCGCCGGACCAGCTGCCCGGTACGGAGCATCTCGATGACCGGCCCGCTCATGTCGAACGGGCCGACCCCAGACCCGATCCGGCAGTCGAGCAACCGACGCTGCCGTCCGTACCACCACGTCTACGGCGGGCTCCCCCAGCGACGCCACGACGCCGGGCCGTCCGGCGCGGGAGCGCGAGCGCCCGGTGCGGGTCCGGGAGGCGGTCCGTAAGCTTGTCTGACCGTACTTGTGGGGCCATGTCCGACCGCCATCAGCGCATCCGTCCCGACGCGACCGACGTCACGGTCGTTCTGCCCGCGTACAACGAGGCAGGCCACATCCGTGCGGAGGTCGAACGGATCAGTGCTGCGTTGAAGGACTCCCCGTACTCGTTCGAGATCATCGTGGTCGACGACGGTTCGACCGACGGCACCGCCGACCTCGTCGAGGGCATGCCCTTCGTGCGGGTCAAGCGGTTCACCACCAACCGGGGATCCGGCACGGCCCGGCGGATCGGCACAAGCGAGGCCCACGGCCGCTGGGTGGTGTGGACCGACGCGGACATGACCTACCCCAACGAGCGGATCCCCGAGTTCATCGACGCCCTGGAGCGGGGCGACGCCGAGCAGGTGGTCGGGGCGCGGACCTCCGAACAGGGCACGCTCAAGCCCTTGCGGGTGCCCGCCAAGTGGGCCATCCGGCGACTTGCCGAGTTCCTCGCCTCCGCCGAGATCCCCGACCTGAACTCGGGTCTACGGGCGTTCTCCAACGAGACAGCGAAGCCCTACCTGGGCCTGCTTCCGGCGGGGTTCTCCTGCGTCACCACGATCACGCTGGCGTTCCTGGCCAACGGGCACGCTGTGGAGTACCTCCCGATCGACTACCGTCCACGCGCCGGGCGGTCGCACTTCCACCCCGTCAAGGACGCCTACGGCTACATCCTGCAGGTCGTGCGGATGATCACGTACTTCGACCCGTTGCGGGTGTTCGCCCCGATCGCGCTGCTGCTGATGGGGTTGGGCGCGTTGAAGTTCGCCTACGACCTGGTCGTGCACCCGTTCCGCATCGCGGTCAACACGGTGCTGCTGATCATCACGGGCCTGATCCTGTTCGGTGTCGGTTTGCTGGCTGATCTCGTCGTGAGGACGAACCGCAGTGACTAGCCGCGGACAGGTTCGGGCTGAGCCAGCCGAGACGGCCCCGGAGACGCCCGGGACCGTCGTGGGGAACTACTACGACAAGTACAGGGGGAGGAACCCCCTCATCCGATGGCTCACGAAGCGGTTTCTCGTCGAGCTCGACACGGTGCTCGATGAACTGGCCACGATCTCCCCTCAGGCGCGTGTGCTGGAAGTCGGGTGCGGTGAAGGCGAGATCACCTCACGGCTGCGGCAGCGGTGGCCGTCCGTCACGGCGCTCGATCTCCCCGACTCCCGGCTGCGCCGGGACTGGTCCCGCGTCGAGGGCGCCCGGTTCGTCCACGCCAACGCCGAGTGTCTGCCCTTCCGCGACGGCGAGTTCGACATCGTGGTGTCCGTGGAGGTCTTCGAACACCTACTCGATCCCGGGCGTGGGCTCCGGGAGCTGGCTCGCGTCGGGAGCGGACATCTGCTGTTGTCGGTCCCGCGGGAACCGCTGTTCCGGATGGGGAACCTCCTGACGGGACGGCATCTGGGGGCCCTGGGCAACACCCCCGGTCACCTCAACCATTGGTCGGGCGGCGGTTTCCAGCGCTTCGTCGCCACCGTCGCGAGCGTGCAGCGGCGCCTCAGTCCGCTGCCCTGGACGATCGTGTGGGCGACGCTCCCGCGTGGTCGCGTGGCGTCGTCAGGCGGCGTCGGCGCAGGGTGAGGGCCACGACACCCCACCAGACGTCTCCGATCGTCATGACGAGACGCGATGCCACCGCGATCGCGAGAGCCGGACCAGCTCCGATCCGTGTGACCAGCAGACCCACCATGATCCCTTCCCTCGCTCCGATCCCGGCCGGCGCCACCAGCACCAGGACGCCGAGAACCCACGCTGCCGCGAAGCTGCCCGCCGAGAAGGCGAAGTCGAGCTCGGCCGCGAAGCCGTCGGAGAGAGCCATCAGGTGGGCTCCGTAGGCCGTCCACATCGCGGCGGACCATCCCAGCGCCGCCACGACATGGCCTGCGGACGGCTGCTCGCGTAGCGCGGGCCTGCGAGCAAGTCGCAGTGCCAGGCCGACACTCCGCGCCATCACCGAGGGCAGCAGCAGAGCCGCTGGGAAGAGAGACAGCAACGCCGCCTGGGTCGGCAGCACGCCTGCGACGGGCAGGGCGACGAGCGCGATCGCCGCGCCGGTGAGCAGATGAACCCACAGGAAGAGGGCGACCGCGGCCGCGGATGCGCGTGGAGGCACGTCGTGGTCTCTCCCGAGCTCCATCTGGGCCAACGCCGGCCAGACGCTGCCCGGGAGGTACTTGCCGAGCTGGCCGACGAAGAACACGTGGATGGATGCGCGGAGGGGCAGAGGCCACCCGAGCGCCCCCAGCAACGTGCGCCACACCTGCGCGCTGACGCCGATCCCCGCGACCGCAGCCAGTGTGGCCACACCGAGGCCGGAGACCGTGAGGTCAGCGACCGCAGCACGCACGTCGGCCGACCTCTGCTCGAGGGCCAGTACGAGCGCTGCCACCACGGCCGTTCCCCACGCGAGGCGCAGCAGCCGGCGCCACGTCGGGGCGCGGGACCGCGGGCTCCCCGGCGTCGTCGGCATGACGGAGATCACCTCGGTACGAGCCTGCGGCGAGGGACGTGGAAAACGAGTCGTGTGGCGCTCGTGCGTGGCCGGCTTCTGGCGACCGGTAGCTGTCGGTCGCTGCGGCGGTGAGGCGGTGGCGGTACTGCGTCGCTCCGGTCGGCTCGCACACCGCCCCGGCGATCGGCCAGTGCACGAGACGCCAAGGATACGCTCACTCCCCCGAGCGCCCGGATGGAGCCGGTCGATCGACAGCGACCCAACTCTGTCCGTGATCCGGGCCAGGATTTCTGGGCCAGGATCCGTTCCGAGCGACCACAGTGCGTGCGGATGTCCGTTGGCGTTCGCTCCGTGGACTCCACGAGGCGTCGCCGCGTAGCCTATCGTGCGCTCGCCCGACCTCCAGGGGGTCCTCGATCTTCGGCTTCCTCGACGAGGCCTCCCGTGAGTCGGCTGTCATCGTCGAGTCCGCTGCGCCGTGACGTTCCCGCCGGGGCGCCTGGCTGAACCTGGATCGCCGGTCGGTGCTCCGACATGGTTCACGGGTCCCCTGTTCCTCGTCCTGTGCGTCCTGCTGGGTTACGCCCTCGTTGCGATGCCCCTCGCGATGGCGGGTCTGCTCTTCCCCGTCCCCGCCCTGCCTGCCGGGCTGCTGGTGGGCCTGCTGTTGCGCTCCTGGGCCGTCCGCGATCTTCGTCTCGGTTCAGATGCGTGCCCAACCGATCGCAACGAAGAGAGCTCTCGCGGACGGCACACCTCTCACGTGACGGCCGCCGTGCTGGTCGTCGTGTTCGCTGTGACGGTCGTGAACATGGCGATGTCGGCGCAGCACGTGGTCGTCGACCGTGACCCCGGCGTCTACGTCGTGACGGGCAGGTGGCTCGCCTGGGATGGCGGTCTCTACGTCGACGGGCTCGAAGGGCCCTTCGCCACCAAACGGTGGTTGCGCGCCGCGGGCGCAGGCTTCTACGCAGGCGCCCCCGGTGGTGACCTGTACCCGCAGTTCATGCACCTCCTGCCCGTCATCATCGCAGCAGGCCAATGGCTCGGCGGCTCCGCGCTGCTGCTGAAGGTCAACGCGGTCCTCGGTGGTGTCGCGCTGCTGGCGGTCTTCGCCTTCGCGTCACGATGGCTCACCCAGCCGTTCGCGGCGGTGGCGACGGTCGCGTTGGCGCTCAACCTCGTCCAGGTCTATTTCTCGCGGGACACGTACAGCGAGATCCCCATGCAGTTGTTCCTCTTCGGGAGCCTCTGGGTGCTCTGGATCTCTCGCGAACGCTCTTCGGTGCGCCTGAGCGTGCTCGCCGGCCTCCTGTTGGGGGCCACGTGCATGACGCGGATCGATGGGATCGTGTACCTCATCCCGCTGTCGGCCTACCTCTTCGGTGAGGCACTGCTGGCGGATGACGGTCCGCGGCTGCCGGCCGCCACGGGGGCGGGGATCGCCGTCACGTTCGCGCTCGCCGTGTTGGACACGGTGTTCTTCGCCCGTCCTTACGCTCTGGACCTGCACGGTCAGCTGCTCACGGCGGTGTCCGTCCTGTTGGTGACCGTCGTGGTGGGTGGCGGGCTGGTGCTCGCCCGCCGTCGCGTTCTGCCTCGTGTACGCGGCCTGCTGGCCGTGGCGCAGCGGTGGGCGGTCGCGGCGGCGGTGATCGTCGCCCTCGTGGGCGCGTTCGGTTGGTTCGTTCGTCCCCACATGGAGCACGCGAGGACGAGCTCCGCCACGTCCGACACTCTGGCGGCCGGTCTGCAACGGCGCGACGGGCTGCCCGTGGATCCGCACCGGACCTACGCTGAGGAGTCTCTGCCACGCCTGGGGACCTACGTCGGACCGGTGACGCTCGCTGCCGGCATCGTCGGCGCCGGAGTCGCGGTCGCCGCTGTGCTCCGCCGCCGCGAGGCTGGCCCCGTGCCGTTCCTGGCCGTCGTCGGTTTCACGACAGCGCTGTTCGCGTGGCGTCCGACCATCACCCCGGACCAGATCTGGGCGCTGCGACGCTTCCTCCCGCAGGCGATACCCGGGTCGGTGATCCTGGCCGCGTTCACCGCCGAGTGGCTCTGGAAGGGTGGCCCGCCGAGGTGGTCGCAGCGGGCCTGGCGAACCCTCAGCGCCGGCGTGCTGCTGCTCGCCCTCGCGTTCCCCCTGCACACCACGCTGCCGTTCGTCGGACACCGGGAGTACGCTCCGATGCTCGACCTCACGGAGAATCTGTGCCGATCGCTCGGTCCCGACATCGCGGCGGTGGTCGTTCGCGGTGAGCACCTGCACAGCATCCTCCCACAGACGCTCAATTCCTTCTGCGGGTGGCCGGTCGCGGTGGGCCCCGACGACGTTCCCATCGAGTGGTACCGGGAACTGGCCGACGAGTGGCAAGCGGAGGGCCGACGGCTGGTCCTCTTCAGCGCATCCCCGACGCCGCTCGCGTCGTTCCCCGCCCTGAGGGCAGACCCCGCGATCCGTGCGGGGCTGCCGGTCCTCGAACGGACCCTGGATCGGCGGCCGACCCAGGTGATCACTGCGCCGCTGATGGTGTACTTCGCCAGCGTGGCTCCCTCCGGGGCTGGCTGACGATCGGGTCCGCGGTCGGAGCGCTCGTCCTCGGACCCGGCACGGCCTGAGCAGCTCCCTCCACGCTCACCGATGGCCTGGAAACGCCCCGACGCTCCGCCGCAGGCGGACGTGATCCTGCTCGGGGATCCCTACCATCTGCGGAACGGTGACGTGGTCAGGCAGAGGAAGGTTGGCACGTGGGTGCTCGCGGCGGCGGGAAGTGCAGCGTCCGGCGCGCGGCCGTGGGCTCCAACCTCGCACGACGAGGACGGGCTGGCGTCACTGCTCGCGTCCGCTGCGGGTGATGCGTCAACCCAACCGGGGAGTGAGCGCCGCACGCGACCACGCTCTCGCCGCCATGACCGGCGATGCCTTCGTGTTCCCGGAGCAGGACGACATCCTCGTCGACATCCGCTTCGACCACCGGCTGTCGTGGATCCACTGTGAGGACTGGGACTCGTTCGCACACATCGTGGCGGCCGGCGGCGCGTTCGGTTTCGTCCGCAGCCCGCTCGTGCAGCACCGGGTTCACCAGCGTTCGCCGCTCGCGCAGGCGCTCGTTCGCGCGCCTGCGACCCGACACGTGGGGTAACCATGAACGCGCACACCCCGCTCGGCGGGAGGCGTGAACCCTGGCGGCGAGGTGAGGACCGCCAGGAGATCCCAGGCGCGCAGAGGAGGTCGTGGGCGCAGATCGGGATGGTCACCCTCGCGTACGCGGCGGTCTTCGCTGTGGTCGCCTGGCCGTTGTTCAGCCGGATCACCACGCACGTCCCCATCGGGGGTGACGCCGGAACCTTCATCTGGGGGTTCTGGTGGGTCAGGGACTCGATCGAGCATCTGCGCTACCCGCTGTCCACGACCCACATGTTCCACCCGGTCGGTACGCCCCTGGTCTTCCACACGCTCATGCCGCTCCTCGCGGTCGTCTCGATCCCGCTGCAGTGGCTGTTGGGGGTGGGGCTCGCCTACAACCTGATCGCGGGGTCGGCGTTGGTCCTCGCGGCTGTGGGCGCGTTCGTCCTGGCGCGAGACGTCGGTCTGGACGGGTCGTCGTCGTTCGTGACCGGACTCGCCTACGGGTTCGCTCCCACGCTCGTGGACCGCCTTGCGATCGAGCACCTGAACCTGGCGTTCACCGTCTGGGTGCCGCTCAGCCTCCTCGCCCTGAGGGCGACGCTCAGGTCGGGGCGACGCCGTCCCTCCCTGGTGCTCGGCGTCCTGGTGGCGTTCGCGGTGTACACGGATCTGACGATCGCGGTCTTCACCGGGCTGGCCCTCACCGCCTACCTCGCGGGTTGGCTCTGGCAGCGCCGGCATGCGGCGGTGGAGTCTCTGCGGACGGTCACGCGGCGGCTGTGGCCCGGCGCGGCGCTGGCGACACTGGTGGTCGCCCCGCTGGTCGCGGTGATGGTCAGGACCACGCTGGCCGGCGAGCATCCCGGTGTCGACGGTCTCGGCGGTGCACGACTGTACTCGGCCGATCTGGTGAGCTTCCTGGTTCCGAGCCCGCGCCACGCGGGCGTGGGGTGGCGGACAGCGGAGGTCTACGAACGGCTCGACGGTCTCCCCAACGACGGGACGGCCTACCTCGGCGGGGCCATCGTGGTGCTCGCGGCGGCCGGGCTGGTCCGGTGGCGGAGACGTCCGCTCGTGCGCTGGAGCGCGCTGCTGGCGGCGGTCGGGATGGTGCTGGCTCTCGGCCCGGTGCTGCACGTCAACGGTCGGGAACTTGTTCCTCTCGCGGTCCCCGCCCCGGACGGGGACGGGACCATGTCGTCGTTGCTCCCGTTCAGCTGGCTGACGTACGTCCCGAGCCTCACCGGGTTGCGGTCGCCCGTACGGTTCCTCACCCTCACGGCGCTGGGAATCGCCCTGCTGGCGGGCTTCGGGTTGCGGAGCCTGTTCGAGGGGATCGGCCGGACCGGCCGCGTGTTGGCGCTGGTCCTGGTCACCGGGCTGGTGGCGGTCGAGAGCCTGTCCAGTTTCGTCTCGTTGCGGAGCAGCGCTGTCCCCGGCGTCTACGCCGCGATCGCGAACGGCGGGCGCGGAGCGGTCGTGAACGTGCCGCTCGGCTTCCGTTCCGGGCTGGGGCAAGGGTACGGCGAACAGCAGGGCGCGCCGATGATCTGGGCCACCTACCACGAGCACCCGGTCGCAGCCGGGTTCGGTTCCAGGACGGCGCCCTGGCGACTGAACACGCTCGCGTCGATGCCGCTGTACCGGGACATCCTCGCCCTCCAGGAGGATCCCGCCGCCCGGGCCGCACCGACCGAGGGTCGGGCCTCGGCGCTGGAGCTGGGAGCGCGCTGGGTGGTGGTGGACGGCGACCACCCTGCGGTGGTGCGGTACGTCACCGAGGTCGGTTACCAGGAGGTCGCCCGGGACGGGGCTGTGGTCCTGTACGAGCTGCCGGAGCTGTCACCCGCAGAGCTTCGTGGGTAAGCCACGCGAGGGTCGAGAGTTCACAGCTTGGAGCCGACCGCCTCCGCGACCGCGATAGCGCTACTCAGTCACGGCGACGTCGCACTGTTGCCGGTCCTCGAGTCGTCAAGAACCTCGCTCATGCTCCCGCCGCGTGACGCTGCTCCACGCTTCGCTCACGGCGGGCGTGATGGCGAACTCCACGCACCACCGTCTCGACCGCGTGACCCTCGCCGGGTGAGCTCGGCGGCCACCCGGCAGCTGCCAGGATGGACCTGACCCGCGCCGTCCAGCTGTGCTCCTCGAGCACCCAGCGCGGGTTCGGCCGCGGCGACACGAGCGCAGCCTGGACGGCCGCGACCAGATCCTCGTCGACGTGGACTCCGTCCAGGCCCGCGAGGGCCCGCAGTGGGGGGGCCGCGACCGGAACGCCCATCGCCAGGTACTCGTACACCTTGAGAGGACTGACCGCGTGGGTCACCGGCGAGACCACGAACGGGATGACCCCCACGTCGAACGCCGCCAGGTACCCCGCGAGCATCTCCTGCGGCTTCAACCCGACGAAACGCACGTTGGCCGGCATCGGGGGGTGGTCGTCGGGCGCGTCGCCGATCACGACCACACAGCCGCGTGCGAAGGACTCGGCGACTGCGCGCAGCGCCGCCCAGTCGAACCAGTCCCCGTACAGGGAGCCGTGGTAGCCGATGACCGGACGGCGGTCGGTGGGCAGGTCGTCGGACACGGTGACGTCGCCGGAGAACAACTCGGCGTTCACCGCGTTCGGCACCAATGTGACCGGCCTGCTGGTGCGCTCCTGCAGGCGCTGGCGCAGCGGCTCAGCGGAAGCGATCAGGACGTCGGACAGGCGGGCCAGGCGATCCTCGACGTGAGGGGCGTACCAGTCACCTCCCAGCGAGGGAGCGGACCAGTCGTCGATCAGGTCGTAGACCACCTCGAAGCCGTGGCGGCGCAGACGGTCAGCGTCCTGCAGATAGCGACGGTGGGGCACCTCGACGACGACCAGCCTCCGCTCCGCGCCCAGCCGTCGGGACAGATGGTCGACGTCGAAGCGGTTGGCGCGAACCTGCTCGAGCGCCGGGTGGATGTAGCGCAGCCCGAGGTCGGTCGACTCCGCCGTGCCGTACAGCGCCACGTATGTCACGTGGAAACCCCAGCGGAGCAGTTCCCGGGCGAGCTGCGCACCCCGGCTGCCGCCCCCGACGTCGTGCATCGGGACCAAAGCCAGGACCACCGCGGCGCGCCGCGCCACGACCGGATCGGTTCGAAGCGCCGGACCTGGATCGGTGCGCTCGATCGGGATCAGCGCGAACCAGCGTCCCGCTGCCCGCAGCCGATCCACGAACCCCGGCAGCGGCTGGTGTCCGGCCGGGAGGCCGCCGACCTCCCGCCAGGCCTGCGTGCGGACGGCGACGGCGACGGCTCGCGCGTCCGGCTCGACGCGACGCCGGTCGAGTAGCCGCGGCCGTGGCACCTCGCCCAGGACGCTGACGTCGATGTCGGGGTCGGCGAGTGGGCGCGCCAGGCGGGCCAGGTCGTCTGCCGCGACGTCGGCATCGTGGACGACTACCATCGGCTGGTCCAGCTCAGCGATCTCCGCGTCGGCGTCGGCGCTCGCGACCACGAACGGGGCGTCGGGAGCGGGTCCGAACGTCTCCCAGCCCCGCACGCGGTAGGTGTCGGGGGTGGCGGCCAACCAGCGCCGCTGGGTGAGCCACCCGTCGATGACCACGTCGACGTTCGTGCGGGCCTGCCGCGAGTGCTCGTGCAGGCGGATCGCGGCCATGACCCGATCGGGGATCAGCGGGCGGACTGCCCGGCGAACCACTAGCGGGACCCTCACGCGGCCGGCTCCGGGAGGGCCAGACGCTCGGGGAAGCGTCCCTCTTCCTCGGGCGCCTGGCGGTGGACCGGCACGCCGTCCTCGCCCGCCGCCGGAACGATCCACCGCGGGTCGGGGAACCCGCCGGCGGCCAGACGCTGTGCGCCGACCGTCTCGACCGGGACGCCGACGGCCACCGTGCCGCGGTGGGGTGCGGCCGGGTCGAGGAGCGACCAGCGTCGCCACAGCACCGGCTGGGTGTTGCCTGCGACGCCCGCCCCCATGGCGTCGTCGCGATCCTCGAGCGCCGATGCCAGCTCCGCCAGCAGCCGGCCGTCGCCGTGCGCGACCTGGTCCCAGTCGATCAGGAACTTGCCGCGCGCGGCGTGGACGGCCGATACGACGTCGCCGCGTGCCTCACGGCACGGCCAGCCGCGGCTGGTCGCCAGCTGGCGCGCGCCCTGGACCGCCCCGCAGGTGATCACCTCGACGTCGTCGAGCGTCTGGCCAGCCAGGGCGGCGAGGTCACTGGCCGGCGAGACGACGACCGAGGTCCACGGGTACCACATGGACTTCCAGCGACGCAGGGCGGGCTCGCGGTACAGCTGCGGGTGACGTCGCGGCATGCGAGCCTGTGCCCGCTCGAAGCGAGCTTCGGTCTCGACGCTCATCGACACCCCGTGCTTGCGGTACCGGAACAGCGGCTCACGGACCTGGACCTGGTCCCAGCCAGCCGACAGCAGCCGCAACCACAGATCCCAGTCCTCGTTGCCTTCGCGCATGTCCTCGGCGTACCCGCCGACCGCCTCCCATGCGGCTCGCCGCAGCAGCACGCAGCCCACCACGCCGTTGGACAGCAGCTGCTGGTAGGGGTTGAACGGCCGGCTGGCGTAGACCGCGTCGACGTCTCCGAACTGCCGGGCCCAGCAGTGGGCGTACGCGGCCTGCGGCTCGGCCAGGAGCGCGTCGCGGAGCGTCTCGACGAACCCCGGTGTGATCTCATCATCGGCGTCGAGCGGGACGACCAGTCGCCCCCGTGCCGACGCGATCGCGGCGTTGCGGGCGGCTGGCAGGCCGTGGTTGTCCTGGCGGATCACCCGCAGGCGCGGCCAGTCGAGTGCGTCGAGCAGGCGGTGTGTGTCGGGATCGGTGGAGCCGTCGTCGACGACGATCACCTCGAACGAGGTGAAGGTCTGTTCGAAGACGCTGCGGATCGCGTCGTCGAGGACGTGTCCCTGGTTGAAGCAGGGGATCACGACGCTGACCTCGGGAGCGTCCAGCTCGCGGAAGGCGCCGGCCTGCACGGCGCTGCGCAGGCGTTCCCGGCGTGTCTGTTCGCCACGGCGCGCCTGCTCCTCCGGCCAGCTGGCGTACCGCCGGAACCGCTCCTTCACGGCGGCGGGGACGACGTGGACCGCGGCCCGTGCGGCCGGTTCCGGCAGGCGGCGCAGCACCGCCTTCGCCACGGTGGCCGCCCAGCCGGATCGCGGTCGTTGGCCGATCACGTCCTCGAGTCGCGTCAGCGCGGTCGTCGCCAGGCCTGCTTGTGACCGGGGATGGCGCACAGTAACCGGGTGGGCGTACGCGGCCAGCGGATCGCCGTAGGTGGGGGTCGGGGCGGCGGCGAGCCGGCTGGCGAGCCCGCGGTCGTCGGACAGTCGGCGCAGCGCTGCCGCCAACCCGGCGACCGAACCGTCGTAGGTCAGCGCCCCCGTCCGTGGGGAGAAGTACGGGCGGAACGCCGGGAGCTCGGGGACCACGACCGCGTGACCGAGCGCTCGTGCCTCGTGCGCGGCCAGGCAGAAGCTCTCGAACCGGCTCGGGATCACCACCGCCCAGGCGGTCGCCAGGGACCGGGCGAGCTCGTCGCGGGGGAGGGGATCCTCGAAGCGGACCCGGTCGCGGTGCGCGTCGGGCACGCGCTCGCGCAGCCAGTCGCGCATCGGCCGTCCCGCCGTCACCGACCAGCCGTCCGCGCCCAGCAGGCGCACCGTCAGGTCGTACCCGGCTCCGAGCAGGCTCACGGCAGCGTCGACCAGGTCGTGTGATCCCTTGACCTCCCCCAGACGGCCGAGCGCGACGAACTCGGGAGAGGCGGCCGGCGTGCGGGGCGCCGGCGGCGGTGGCACGACCGGCGGCTCGCCGGTCAGGATCCGCTCGGCTTCGGTGCCGTAGCGCTCGGACACCAGCGTCCCGAGCGGCGGGGACGGGACGACCACGGCGTCGGCCATGCGGAACACGTGGCGTTCCATGACGCGGACGTGGCTCCACTCCTCGTGCGCTGCCCCCATCGACTCGGCCATCAGGTCCACCGGACCGTGAAGTCGCACGGTGAGCGGCACCCGCATGAGCCCGAGCGTGTCGCGGCGCGCCAGCGCGGTGAACGCCAGTCCGTCGAAGTCGACGAACTCGACCCGCGCGACGCCGCCGACGCTCGCCAGCTCGGCGACCGCACGGGCGGCAGCGTCGGAGCGTCCCAGGAACGGCGTCGCCGCGCCTCCGTCCGGCGCGACCACGACCACCTGGACGTCGCCGGGGAGATCGGCGTGGAAGTCGCCGTCGTGGACCACCACGACCGTCACCGGCTGACCACCGTGCGCCAGACGTCGGCACAGCTCGGCGATGACCGAGCCCGCACCACCGGGGAGGAACGGCGCGAGCTCGGTGGTGGCGAAGACGATCCGAGCTGTCACGGCGTGCCGTCCCGTCGCTCGCGCCGGCTGCGGCGACCACGCAGGAACCCGGTCAAGGCCGCGACGTTGGCGGTCACGTGCGCGACGGGGATGTGCACGAACCGCGACCAGCCGTCGGCGTGGCGGTACTTGTGGCGGGTGCGTCGCGCCACGCTCACGCCGAGCGGGGCGACGGCCACGGGCACGAGCCGTCGGTCGACGGCCAGCCCCAGCACCACAGCCGCGACCGTGGCCCCGTAGACGGCCAGGAGCCGCCGGTAGGTCCCGCCACGCAGGCCGGCCACGCCATCGCCGTGGCCCCAGCGGTACAGCGTCCGGGCGAGCTGGCGGTAGGAGCTCGGGGGCGACCAGCGCACCACCGCCTCCCCGGCGAAGACGGGGCGGTACCCGGCGGCAAGCAGCCGCTCGTCGAACAGCGTGTCCTCGGCGTAGTCGAGGTCCTCGGGGAACCCGCCGACCGCTTCCCACGCCAAGCGGACGAACGCCATCGAACGTGCGGACGGCAGGAACCCGTCCTCGTCCACCTCCTCGCGGACGTACACGACGACCAGCCCCAAGCACGTCGCCTTGGTGGACCGTCCGGCCGGGCGGTAGAAGCCCCCGACCCATCGGGCACCGTCGGAGAACGGTGCCAGAAGGTGCTCGAGCCAGGTCGGTTCGGCCACGCACCCCGCATCGATGCAGGCGATGACGTCGTGCGTTGCAGCACGGATCGCCGCGTTGCGTCCGGTGGAACGGCCCCCCGGGGCGTCCATCGCCCGCACCAGCGACGACGCTGCGGTGAGCGCGTGGAGGATCTCGCGGGTTCCATCGGTCGACCCCGCGTCGGCGATGGTGATCTCGTCCGGTCGGCGGGTCTGCCCCAGCAGTGAGCGCACCAGCGGGCCGATGGTGTCCCGCTCGTTGAGGACGGTGCAGATCACCGAGGCGTGCAGCGCCGTTCCTGCGGGTGGTTGCTGTGCGAGCGCTATTCGGCCATCTCGCACCGCATGAACGAGGCATCGATCCCGTACGCGTTTAGGTGACTCATGAGGCGCTCTGGTGAGTAACCTTGAACTCGAAGACGCGAATTAATGTGCAGTTCTCCGCGGACCATCTTGATTCGGGAGAGTTGCCGCGATGACAATAGGATCTCGTACTCGGACCCTTCGCAGTCGATCTTCAGCAGAGTGCATTGCGTTATGTGCAGACGATACAGCAACTCGTCGAGCGTCCATGATATCACTCTGGACTTGATATGGTCGCGGAGATTCATATCGGCCAACTGGGCGGTGGATCCGCCACTGTTGGACCATGGGTGGCTAATAAGGTCCACGAACCGACCATCTCCGGATAGGGCAAGGTTGAGTGGCAGCACGTTCGTAACGCGGTTGGCCACTAGGTTCTCAGTCAGTAGATTGAACGTGTCCGGAAAGGGCTCGCAGGCCACGATGAAGGCGTAAGGATAGCGCTGTGCGAGCCAGGCCGACACCACTCCGACATGGGCGCCGATGTCCAGGAGAACGTCGCCGGGAGATATCGGAAAAGACTCGAAGTCGTACGCGCCGTTTCCGATGTCGTGCGCCACCGTCTCGGCCGTGGATGATCCTTCGAAATCCGCGATGGACAGTTGAAGGCCGGATATCGAGTAGGTCCGTCTTCTTGTTTCCGGGAGGGTTAGATCTCGCACGGATGTCATGCCGACATGCTACAGATGCCGTCACGTTCGCACACTGCTGGGGGACAGCAGGCGGAGGCGCGCCAAGGGTGGGTGGCTTCGACTGCGGCGCGGACACTCACGTGCGGAGGTTATCCAGGATGCCGGCGGTCGATCGCGCTTTGGGCGCTGCTGGGCAGCGCGCGATCTGCAGGTGGTTCCGAGGCGCGGAGGACCTTCGCACAGCTACCGTCGTGATCGATCGCTTCCACATGAAGAACGTCCGGATCGACGTGTCGGACAACACTGGCAGCTCGCGCCGTTCGGCGCGGCTGGTCTTCATATCCGGCGGGAGTGCCGCGCTGGTCGCCGTCGCGATCCTCTACCAGCTGCTCGTGCCCCCGGTGGTGGGGTTGGCGGACAACGGCTCATACCAACGGGTCATGGGACCTGTCGGGATGCGCCACACGGTTGAGGACCTGGACGAGGTCCACTTCAACCACCTCCGCACCGAGTACGCGGTGGGGCCCGGACCCACCGCCGGCGCGGAGCTCGACTACCCGTCGTCCGAACGGCTGTTCGCGCAGGTGGCCCTGTGGGCCGATCGCTTGCTCACCGACCCGTCCTGGTTCGATATCCGCGCGGTCGGGCTGGTCCACGCGACGACCTTGTTGATCGGCGTGACCGCCACGTTCCTGGGGCTACGCCGCATTCCGGCCGTGGCATGGACGGTGGTGCTCGCGTGGCTCGTCGTGATCCTGACCGACGCCGGGTACGTCAGCGTCCTGAACTCCTTCCATGGCGAGGCAGCGGCGGTCGTCGGCGTGATCCTGGCACTCGGCGCGGCGGTCCTGGCGGTGACGTCCGGGCAGCAGAGCGTGGTTCTGGCCGCGCTCGGGGTGTTCGCGGTCGCCGGCGCCATCACGGTGTCCGCAACGCACGAGCTGGTGGCGCTGTCTGTGCCGTTCGCGGCGGTCGCCGTGCTCGTCGCGTGGCAGAGATCCGGCCGTGTCGTCTGGCTCGCGGCGACGGCAGCGGTCGTCCTCATCGTGGGCACGGCCACGTGGACCTGGGCGAGGACCCCGCCGGGGGCCAGCGAGGTCGGCGCGTACAACATCGTGTTCGTGGACCTGCTCCCGCGCGCAGAGGATCCGGCGCGGACGTTGCGGGATCTGGGCGTCGATCCCGGCCTCGCCCGCTACGCAGGGACGGGGTACCACCACCCCGGATCCCCCCGCGACGACCCGGACCTCCGCGCCGCGTTCTTCGCGCAGGTCGATACCACGACGCTGTTGCGCTTCTTCGCCCTCCATCCCGGGGAGCTGATCCACCAGCTGGCACGCAACGCCGACGCGGCCTTGCATCTGCGTCCGGAGTTCCTCGCCAACCTGACCCGGGATGCGTCGCCGGAGCCCAGGAGCCAGTACCCGAACTTCTCGCTGTGGAGTTCCGTCCACGCGTTCGTGTTGCCGGGATCGATCGTCTTCATCGCGGTCGTGCTGCTGGCAGCACTGGCGGTCTCCGTCATCGAGATGCGCCGGCGGCACGATCGGGGCCTGAAGGGATCTTCCCTGCCGGGGCTGCTGGGGCTGGTGGCCATCGCCGCGGGACTCGCCTACGCGGGACCCGTGCTGCTCGGCGGGGAGACGGAGGTGACGCTGCGGACGATCCCGTTCGCGTTGCTGTTCGACCTCAGCCTGGTCGGCTTGGTGGCGTGGGCACTGTGCCGGGTCGCCGCGCACGGGGAGGCCGCGACGCGGGTGACTGCGCCTTCGGATGACGTCCCGGCCGAGCGCGCCGCGAAGCGTCCCCGCGTCCGCTGAGCGATCAGCTCGCCCAGGCCTCGATCGACCGGATCAACTCGCTGGTCCGTGACCGCCGGGGGACGACCGTGACGGGCACGTCGTGGGGGTCGAACGCCGCAGCGGTGACCGGCCCGACCGCAGCCACCGCGACGGGCCCCCGCAGCGCGGCAGTCAGCCGGTCGTAGAGCCCCATGTCGCGGGCGATCGCGAACAGCCCACGGACGGCCGCGACCGACGTGAACGTGAGCACGTCGAGCCCGCCGTCGAGCGTCGCCTGGATCAGCCGGCGTGCCGGCCCGGTGTCGTCGGGGAGGACCGAGCGGTAGGGGGTGATCGTGATCACCCGCACGTCGCCCGGCAGCTGTCCGTACGGATGCTCGAAGGGGCTGCCGTGCAGCTGGACCGCCACCGCCTGCCCGGCCTGGACGTGGTCGGAGAGCCAACGCACCACGTCGGCGTCGGTCTCCTCCTGCGAGACCCACTCGGGCTCGGCGTCGACCGCACGCAGCCCGCCGACGGCCTTGGGTCCGCGCGCCACGCACCGCGCCGTGGCGACCACCCGGCGCAGCTGGTGCAGCCGGCCCGTCCGCTCGGCCGCTTCGGCCCACAGGCGCATCCCCATGCCGGTGCTTGCCGCCAGCCAGTCCGGCCCTGCCGCGACGATCGCATCCGTGCTGCCTGCCAGCTGCTGGTCGGACTCGGGGCGGTCGCCGCCGACCGTCGCCCCGACCACGACCGTGCCCCCCCTGCGCCGCAGCGCGGTCGCGAGTTGCTCGCCGCGCCGCGAGGCGGTCACTCCGATGCGCAAGCCCTCCACGTGACCTCCACCGACGATGCGGCCACCGTACGCGGCCTCATCCCGACCGCACCCAAGAGCCGCCCCGACGGCAAGGGGCGGCAGTTAATACGGTTTCTCATCCACAGGTTCGCGGACCTGACCGCGGCGCCCCAATCTCGTGACATGCCGTTCGGGTTGCCCATCAGCCTCGACGTCACCGGTCGCCGCTGTGTCGTGGTCGGTGGCGGGCCGGCGGCTGCCTCCAGGACCGCGACCCTGGCAGAGGCCGGGGGGGACGTCTTGGAGGTCACCGCTGACCAGTACCGCCCGGACCTGCTCGACGGGGCGTTCGTCGCGATCCTCACCGGCGAGGACTCCACCGACCCCGCGACCTTCTTCGCCGATGCAGAGGCGCGTTGTGTCCTGGTCAGCTCCATGGACGACGTCGAGCACTGCCACTTCGCCTTCCCGTCGATCGTGCGGCGCGGCGACCTGCAGGTGGCCATCTCGACCGGTGGCCGCGCCCCGGCGTTGTCCCGGCGGCTGCGCCTGCACCTCGAAGAGCTCCTCCCGCAGGCGGTCACGACCCTCGTCGACGCGCTCGGTCAGGCCCGCCACGCGGCACTTCCCCGGCGGATCCCCTTCGTCGAGTGGGCGTCGCGGTGGCGCGCCGCGGTCGCCGACCTCGACGAGCTCGTCGCCCTGTGCGAAGCCGGGCGGGCCGATGAGGTCCGCGACCGGGTCGTTGCGGCCGTCGGCGAAAAACCCGCCAGCGAAGAAGCCGCATGAGCACGTCCGACACCAGGAAGGACACCGACGTGGCATCCGACGTGGCATCCGACACGGAGGCACGCCGTGCCGCCCGCAGGCGACGCCGACCCCGCGAGAAGCCGACGTGGGAACTGGTCTACAAGCGCAACTCGATCGAGCAGTTGAAGCGGGAGAAGTTCCCGCTCGACATCGTCGAGGACCTGCCGCAGATGATCGCCATGGGCTACGAGGCGGTCCCCGAGGAGGACATCGTCCGCCTCAACTGGTGGGGCCTGACCCACGACAAGCCCAAGATCGGCACGTTCATGGTGCGGATCAAGGTGCCTGGCGGCCTCCTCGCGCCGGGGCAGCTGCGGGGCGTCGGCGAGATCTCCAAGCAGTGGGGCAACAACTACGGTGAGCTCACCACCCGCCAGGGCCTGCAGCTGCACTACGTGCGGCTCGACGAGCTCCCGGCGGTCCTCGCGGCCATCCAGGCGACCGGGCTGACCACGGTCGGGGGCGAGGGTGACACCGTCCGCAACATCACCGGCTGCCCCGTGGCTGGGGTCGCGAAGGACGAGTTGTTCGACGTCCGTCCGGTGATCGACGCGGCCGCGAAGTACTTCTACGGCAACCGTGACTACTCCAACCTGCCGCGGAAGCACAAGTTCACCATCAGCGCCTGCCCGGGCCAGTGCAACGCCCCCGAGACCCACGACATCGCCCTGGTGGCGGTCCGCAAGGACGGTCGCGACGGGTTCGCCGTCCGCGTGGGGGGAGGGCTGTCCAACACACCGCGGCTGTCGCGTGACCTGGGGGTGTTCGTCCCGGTCGAGGACGCGATCGACGTGCTGCGCGTGGTCACCGACGCATGGCAGCAGGACCCCAAGTACCGCATCAGCCGCGCCAAGGCCCGCATCAAGTTCATGATGGACGACCACGGGCCCGAGGGCGTGCGCAAGATGGCCGAGGAGCGTCTTGGCCGGGAGCTCGAGGACTTCGATGCATCTCCCGAGCCGCGCGCCTACGACCACTTCGGTGTCCGAGCGCAGAAGCAGGACGGGCTGGTCTACGTCGGTTTCTCGGTTCCCATGGGGTGGATGACCGGCGACCAGATGATCGCGGTCGCCGACGCGGTCGAGAACGTCGGCGCCGATATCCGCCTGACCCGCCAGCAGGACTTCATCATCGGCAACGTCCCGCTCGGCCGCCTCGCGGAGCTGACCGAGCCCCTGCGGGGGATCGGCTACCCGCTGGCGCGGAACAAGGTGTACGGCAACTCGGTCGCGTGCACGAGCCACAAGTTCTGCAACTACTCCGTGGCCGAGACCAAGGGCAAGCTCGGAGAGATCCTCGAGGAGCTCGAGGCGAGGTTCGGCGAGCAGGTCGAGGACCTGAAGATCTTCATGGACGGCTGCCCGCACTCCTGCGCCCACCACTGGGTCGGCGACATCGGCCTGCAGGGGACCATGACCAAGGACCCGGCCACCAACCAGCGTGTGGAGGCCTACGACGTGACCCTGCGTGGCGGGCTCGGTCACCAGGCCGCTATCGGCAAGCCGCTGATGCGGCGCATCCAGACCGGGCAGATCACCGACGTGCTGGTCCGCCTCGTCGATGCGTGGCTCACGGAGAAGGCGGCACGCAACGGCTCCGGCGACGGCTACACGTTCAAGGATTTCTGTGACGAGCGCAGCGACGAGGACCTCGTGGCGATCGGGTCGGGGGACTTCGCCGCCGCCGAGGACGAGGCGGCCGGACCGGTGTGGCGGATCCCCGGCACGCTGCTGGAGCTGTCCGACGGAGCGGACCTGGTCGAGGTCGACGCCGCGACCGTCGCGGAGGCGCTGGACCGGCTCCGGCAGCTTCACCCTCGGCTGGTGGCGGAGATCCTCGACGGAGAGAGGGTCAGCTCCGCGTTCAACCTCTACGTGGGCGAGGACGACGTCCGCGCCCTTGACGGGTTCGGCACGCAGCTCGAGCCCGGCGACGAGCTGACCATCCTCCCCGCGCTCGCGGGCGGGTGATCGCCGACGCTCACGGGCGCCCCGAGGCTGCCCTGTCATGTGCCCCTGACTTGCGAGGCTGCACGATGCTGACTGCCGAACGCGTCGTCTTCGACGATCTCGAGATCGGCGAGATCGCCATGGATCTCGACGACCAGGAACCCGAGGACGTGATCGAGTGGGCGCTCGAGACGTTCGAGGATCGGGCGGCGATCGTCACGTCCTTCCAGGCGGACGGGATGGTCATCCTGGACATGGCCTACCACATCCGCCCGGACATCAAGGTCATCACGGTCGACACGGGGCGCCTGCCCCAGGCCACCCACGACTTCATCGAACAGGTGCGCGGCCACTACCCACTGGCCGACATCCAGGTCCTGCTGCCCAACCACCGTGAGGTCGAGACGATGGTCCAACGCAAGGGCCTGAACCTCTTCCGCGAGTCGGTGGCTCAGCGACTGACGTGCTGCCAGATCCGGAAGGTGCGGCCGCTGGTGCGGGCCCTGGAGGGCCTCGACGCGTGGTTCACGGGTCTGCGGCGCGACCAGTGGGCGTCGCGTGCCGCGATCAAGAAGGTCGACCTCGACCACGACCACGACGGCATCGTCAAGGTCAGCCCTCTGGCGGACTGGACCAAGGGCGAGGTCTGGGAGTACCTCGAGGAGTTCACGGTCCCGACCCACCCGCTGTACGCCCAGGGCTACACCAGCTTGGGATGCGAGCCGTGCACCCGGCCGATCGAGTCCGGCGAGGACGACCGTGCCGGGCGGTGGTGGTGGGAGGAGAACGCACCCAAGGAGTGCGGGATGCACTGCCCGATCGAGACGGGCGGGTTCGAGCACGAACTCCGCGCGATCCTCGGTGACGCGCTGCACGCTGGCGGCCACTGACGTGCCGGAATCGACCGACGGACCGCTGGAGCTCGACGAGCAGGAACGCGAGCTGCTCACCTCGGAGCTGGGGGCGGTGGTCCCGGCGCTGGCGGGCCAGCGGCGCGAACGGTACGAGGCCCTGGCCGAGGCGGTGTCCACCGGGAGCGTCCCCCCCGAGCTACAACCACAGCTGGAGTCGGTGGTGTCGCTGGCGCTGCAGACGGCCCGAGCCCGGCAGATGTACCGAGCCGAAGGCGAAGGGGTGCTGACCCGGCTGTACCGACGCACACCGGGGGGACGCGAGCTGTCCGACCACCTCAACGCCGTCAACGGGGCGCTGACCGCTCTGAACGGCCACACGCTGCGCAGCGTGACGGTCGGGATGCGGACGCTGGGGCACTTCACCATCAGGATCGACACAGGTCAGGCGCAGATCGTGCTGGGCGTGCGACCCGACAGCGTGAACGTCGAGAGCGTCGCTGCGAGCTGACGGTGGACCTGGCCTCGTTCCAACGGCTGATCCGCGACACGTACGGTGAGCGTGACCGCGACCGCGGCGTGCCCCGGACGTTCACGTGGTTGGTGGAGGAGGTTGGCGAGCTGTCGCGGGCGCTGTTCCGTGGCGACGACGCCGACCGCCGCGAGGAGTTCAGCGACGTGCTGGCGTGGCTGGTGTCGCTGGCGGACCTCGCCGGGGTCGACGTCGCCGCGGCCGTCGCCGACCGTTACGGGCGAGGATGCCCCAAGTGCCGCTCGGTGCCCTGCCGCTGCCGATCCGGGCTAGGCCTGGGCTAGGCCGCCCGCTTCGTGCGGTCCGCGCCCGATGTCGGAGACGGACTGGACATTCGGACAGTGACCGGTCATTATCCGGCACCTGTATCGGTCTTTCCGGGCAGGCGGGGGCTGTTCGGCACGTCGGGAAGGTCCGACCCTGGTGGACGTAACTCCCCATCAGCCAGTCTCGGCACCAGAACGGGATCGGCGACCACTCGCCGGCGCCGCGTCCGCACGCTGGGGAGAGCCGGTGAGACCGGTCGTGGCCGCAAAGGTGCGGATCCCACAGCCCCGTGGGCTCGCGCGTCCGCGTCTGTTCCAGGCCCTCGCCGAAGTAGAGGTCAGGGGCGTGGCGTGTGTGGTGGCTCCCGCCGGAACCGGCAAGACCACCCTCCTGGCCCAGTTCGCCCATCAGACCTCGACGCCGTGCGCGTGGTACCGGGCGGAGCGGTCCGATCGGTCGGAGGCCCACCTGCTGCGACACGTCAGCAGCGCTCTCGGGAGCGTCCTGCCGGACGCGCGTCTCGACTGGTCGTCGCTGGAAGAGGCGGTGGCGAGCCTCGACGGGCTCGACGGTGGCCGGGTCCTGCTTCTGGTCGACGACCTGCACGAACTGGGGGGCACACCGGCGCTGCGCACGTTCGACCGTCTGCTCACCTACCGGCCCGACCGGCTTGGGGTCGTCGTCGCCGGCCGCCGGATCCCCGATGGGTTCAACCTGGGACGCTTGCGGGTCAGCGAGGACCTCGTCGAGCTCGGATCCGACGACCTGCGTTTCCGATCGTGGGAGGTCGAGGACCTCTTCCGGGACGTGTACGGGGAACCCCTCCCGCCCGAGGACGCCGCCGCCCTGACGCGTCGCACCGAAGGTTGGGCGGCTGGCCTCAAGCTCTTCCACCTCGCCACGAGCGGCAGGTCGGCTGCCGGTCGGCACATGCTGCTCCACTCGCTCGGGACCTCCACGGCAATGGTGCGCGACTACCTCGCCCGTGACGTACTCGCCGGGATGCCCACTGCGCTCCAGCGCTTCCTGGTCCGGAGCTGCGTGCTGGGACGCCTCAACGGTCGGCTGTGCGACGCGTTGCTCAACACAACCGGCAGCGAACGAGTGCTCTCTGAGCTGCAGCGCCGCGAGCTGTTCCTCCTCCCGTCCGAAGACGGCCGTTCCTACCGGTATCACGAAGCGCTCCGCGTCCATCTTGAGGTCGTGCTGGTGGAGGAGGTCGGCCAGGCGGAGGCGCGCGGCCTCTACCAGCGCGCCGGGCAGCTGCTCCAGGCTGCCGGCGCGATTCCGGAAGCCCTGCTGGCCTACTGCCGCGGGGAGGACTGGGCGGCGGCGGAGGGACTGCTGGGAGCCGACGGACCTGAGCTCGCGAACGATGGTGCGGCTTGGCTCGGTCGACTCCCGCGACACCTCGTCGACCATGACCCGTGGCTGCTGCTGGCGACCGCGCGCCGCCACGTGCTAAACGGATCCTGGGCCACGGCGAGCGAGGTCTATCGGTCCGCCGAACGCGCCTTCGGGGTCGCGGCCGGCGCGGCCATCTGCAGACACGAGCGGACGATGCTTTCAGCCTGGATCGAGCCGCTGCCCGCCGCGACGCGCGACTGGTCGGGCCGCCTGCGCAGGGCCACGCAGCGCCAGCCGATCGCGGTCACCGATGACGTCGGCGCCGACGGGTCCGGCGGCACCCTGGTGACGGCGGTCACCGCCCTGCTGGGAGGCGGCGTCCGTTCTGCCCGGGAACATGCCGCGGCTGTGCTGCAGGACCCGGTCGCCGAGCCGATGCTCCACGCCCTGGCCCGTCTCGTCGCGGGCGTGGCGGGATGGCTCGCGGACGACGACCACGCTCGTCTCAGGCTGCTGGAAGCGGCCGACGTCTGCGATGGCCTTGGTCTGGACGTCGCATCACGGCTTTGCCGCGCAGTCCTGTCCGCCGCAGATCCCCGCGGCGAGAGCGACGTGGAACGCATCCGGGCGGCGTGCGAGCGGGAAGGCGATCGGTGGGGCGCAGGCGTGGTCGCACTCGTGCACGGTCTCGGCCTGCTCATGCGCGAGCGACCGGCCGTGGAGCCTCTCGCTACGGCAACAGATACCTTCACGGAGCTGCGAGCATCTGTACTAGCAGCGTGGGCGGCCGCCGGGAGGGCCCTGGGCCTGGCCGCCTCCGGGGACCCGAGGGCGACCGATGCGATAGCCGTGGCTGCCGCGATGGTCCGCACGGCGACGGTACCCGGCGCCCAGGTTCTCGTCCGGTTGGCTATGGCCCACCTCGCTCATACTGTGCTGGGACGCTCGGAGGTGCTCGTCCGCGAGGCCCGCAACGCGGCAGCCGAGCTGGGGATCGCCGCGGACCTCTTCCCAGTGCCCACCGTCGAGGCGGCCTTCCCGCCCGCCAGCTCGGCAGAGGACGCGGCTGCGATCGGGGACCTCGGACGCCGTCCGTCCGTCCGCATCCGCTGCTTCGGCGCTTTTGAGCTGTCCGTGGACGGTCGCCCGCTCGAAGAATCCCGGGTCCGTCCCCAGGTCGGGATGCTCCTGCGGATCCTCGCGGTGCACCCAGGACAGCGGCTTCACCGTGAACGCCTCGTGACCGCCCTGTGGCCGGACGTGGAGCCCTCGCGCGGGGTGCACCGCTTGCATGTCGCGGTGTCGACCCTCAGGAAGCTGCTGGCGCAGTCCACGTCGGGCTTGGCAGTGGCACGCGATGGCAACGCCTACCGGCTGGCCTTTCCCGACGACGCCGACGCCGACGTTCTGGCTTTCCAACAAGCACTTGACGGCGCCGCCGCCGCGCGCCTGACGCACGACGCCCCACGCGAGACCCAAGCCCTGCGACACGCGATCGCACGCTACACCGGCGACCTTCTCCCGGAGGTCGGGCCGGTCGAGTGGATCGTCGAAGAACGCGACCGGTGTCGCACCCAGGCCGGCGACGCCGCAGCGCGGTTGGCCGAACTGGCGCTGGCCGAGGGCTGCCCCGACCAGGCCGCCCGGATCTGCCAGCAGGGCCTACAGATAGACCGCTACCGCGACCCCCTGTGGCGCCTGGCGATTGCAGCAAACGACCGTGCTGGCGACGCAGTCGCGGCTGCGCGGGTCCGGGCGGACTACCAGGCCATGCTCGACGAGCTTGGTGTGGCGCAGGTGCCTCTGCCGAGCGCGACCGGACGTTGATCCAGCTCTGCGTCGTTGTGCTGCCTGCCGCAGCCGATCGCGTGCGATCAGCTGGGTGTGCGGGTTGGCGTCACACCACCTCGAGAAGGCTCAGCGGTGTTCGCCGCCTGCTGCAGCAGGCGAACGTGCAAGTAGGACGGTCCCGCCGGCCCGTTGAGCCAACGTTGAGGGGACGTTGAGGACCCCATGCGAAACTGCCGGACGGCCCGCCACAGGAGAAGCGTCCGATGCCCCAAGCGATCCCGGTGTTCGTGTACGCCGCCGACCCCATCTCCCAGGCCGGCACCGCCGCCGCCCTGCGTCAGCGCCACGAGGTGCGGGTGGTCGAGGAGGCTGACGTGGACGCCGCTCGCGTCGCACTGGTCATCGCCGATGACGTGTCGGAGGGGACCCTGCGGGTGGTGCGAGCGCTGCAGCGCAACTCGTGTCCCCGAGTCGTGCTGGTCGTCACGCACATCGACGACCGTGGCCTGCTGGCCGCGGTCGAGGGTGGCGTGTGCGGCATCATGCGCCGCGCCGAGGCCAACCCGGCCACGCTGGCGACGGTTATCCGCACCGCCGCGAACGGCGATGGAACGATCCCGGCCGACCTGCTGGGACGGCTGCTGCAGCAGATCCACGACCTGCAGAACAATGTGCTCGAACCGCGCGGCCTCAACTTGAACGGGCTGACCGACCGTGAGGTCGCGGTCCTGCGTCTCGTCGCCGAGGGCCACGACACCGCCGAGATCGCCCGTCAGCTCGCCTATTCCGAACGCACCATCAAGAACGTCATTCGAGGTGTGACCAGCCGCCTGCACCTGCGCAACCGTTCCCACGCCGTCGCATATGCGATGCGTGCTGGCCTTATCTGACCGTCGACGGCAGTGCCAGGAGGAGCACGCTGATGGCCGAAGCGCTCACCCAGTTGCTACGTGAAATGTTCGGCAACATTTTCCTGGCCACGTCCGGCGGAGCGGCTCTGGTGTTCCTGTTCCGTCGAGAGTTCGTGCGCTTCGTCGAGTTCATCGTGCTGGCCGTGTTCGTCGCGACGTTCGTCTACTTCCCGCACGCCTGGGTCGACGTGGCCCGCCTGGTGGCCGAGGGGATCGGCGCCGGGGCGACCGGATGAACGAGCTGCCCACCTACACGTCGCTGTTCCAGCTGGAACGCCGGCTGTATGCCCTGTACGACCTCGAGCTCCCCGTCCCGATCGGCTTCCTGCAGGCTGGCGTGTTCGCCGGCGCAGCGGGGGCCAGCCTGCTGGGCATGCGGCTCCTGGGCGTGGGGCTCACCGCGGAGACCGCCTGGATCGTGCTCGTGCCACCCGGCTTCGCGGCCTGGTGGGCGTCGCGCCCCGCCGTGGACGGCAGGCGCCCGCACCGCTGGCTGGCTGCGCAGCTCCGGCACCTGTGCGAACCGCGTCGGCTCGACGCGGCGTACCGGGGGCGCGAGCCACGAACGTGCGAGGTCGTCGGCGTTGTGTCGTTCCGCAGGCAGAACACGTGAGCGTCCTGCGGCTCGCAGTCCACCACCTCGAGGACGGCCTGGTGCTCGGCCGCGGAGCCGCGTGGGGCTACGTGCGCGTGCCGACCGTCACCTACGGGCTCCTGTCCGAATCCGAGCGGGAGGCGCTGCTCGTGAGGGTCGCTGGTGGCTTGGCGGGCCTGCGGGACACCGAGTGTCACCTGCTCGTCGCGACGCGCTCGTACCCAGTCCGACCGTGGGCTGACGCGCTGCGGTTCGGGGCAGCCAGCGCCGCCCGGGGCTGGGACGACTACGTGGAGGCCATGCGCGCCCACGTGCAGCGTGGGGCGTTCTGGGGCAAGGAGGTCTACCTGGGCGTACGGCTGGGGCACCGACGCCGCCGCGGACCCAAGCGCCTGCGAGGCCGCCAGCGGCCGTCACCGCCCCGGGTACGCGAGGAGGAGGTCGAACGCTGGCGCGCTGCCGCGGCCGACGTCGCCCGCCTGCTGGCGATCGGCGGGCTGGATGCCCGACCCGCCCAGGTGGACGAGCTGCGCTGGCTCGTGGAGCGGGCGCTGTGGAGGGGCGTCGGTGAACCGCCGCTGCGGGTCGCGCACGGCCCCTGGTCCGGTGACGCCCTCGTGGGGCTGGCGTCCGGCACTTTGCAAAACGGTCGACGGTCGCTGACCGTCGAGCAGGTCGACGGGCGCGGTCACGTTGCCTTCTTGGTGCCCGCCCGGTTCCCCGCCCGGCTGCCGTTCCCGGGCGGCGAGTGGCTCCACCACCCGGACGGTCTGGGGTTCCCCGTCGAGGCGAGCATCCGGTTGCGGATCGTGCCGGCGAACTCGGCGTCTGCCGATGCGGCCCGCAAGCTGGCCGAGGCATCCGATCAGATGCGCCACATCACCGGTACGTCCGCGGAGCCCCCCATCGCCCTGCTGGAGACGGCGGAGGAGGCCCGCCAGCTCGAGCACAGCCTGACGCGTGACGGCGTGCCCCTCGTCTACTCGTGGCCCCGGCTGACCGTCGCCGCGCCAGGTGCCGAGGAGCTCGAGGCCCGGATCGTGCAGCTCGTCGAGGCATACCGGGACCTCGGCGTCGACCTGGTGCGACCCACCGGCAACCAGCTCAGCCTGTTCCTCGAAAGCTTCCCCGGCGATCGGCTGCGGTTCCACTCCTACGAGCAGCGGCAGGCCCTCACGACACTTGCCGGATCGATGTTCGTCGCCACCAGCGAGGTGGGCGACCGGCGCGGCCCCTACATCGGCTCGACCACCGGCCGGGGATACCTCCCGGTCCACTTCGACCCGCTGGAGGCGGCGCAACGGAACCTGCCCCCTGCGATCGCCGTTACCGGGCAGCCCGGGGCCGGCAAGACCAGCCTTGCGAACCTGCTCACCTACCAGCTCGCGCTGCGCGGCACCTGCTGCCTGCTGATCGACCCCAAGAACGAGGCGTCCGGTCTCGCGCGGCTTCCGGGTCTCGACAGGGTGCGCGTCCTGCGCCTGGGCGCGGCCGACGACGGCCTGCTGGACCCGTTTTCCGTTGCCAACGATCCCGACGCGGCCACGCTGCTGGCCCTGGACGTGCTGCGGCTCCTGCTCCCCGACTCGGCGGCACACGAGACCGCCCTGCTGCACGCCTGCCGCGAGGAGAGCCGCAGCGTCCGACCGTCGCTGCGGGGCGTGGCCCGACGTCTGAGGTCGAGCGCCGATGGGGGCACCCGCCAGCTCGAGTCGGTCCTCGGCCTGTACGCCGACCTGCCGCTCGCTCGCCTGTGCTTCGCCCCGGCCGACCGTCGACCGCCCACGCTGGACGAGGGCCTGACGATCCTCCAGCTCCAGGGCCTCACCCTGCCGGATGCCGCCACCGACCGCGAGGACCACACCGTCGCCGATCGCCTCGCCCTGGCGGTGATGTTCATGGTCACGGCGTTCGCCCGACGCCTCACCGAGACAGCCGACGCCCCCGCGAAAGCGGTGGTGCTGGACGAGGCGTGGATGCTGACCGCCACGCGGCAGGGTCGCGCGCTGGTCGAGCGGCTGGCCCGCACCGGGCGGTCCACCAACGCGGTCCTTGTGCTGGTCACGCAGAACGCCGGGGACCTGCTCGACGAGACCATCACCAACAACCTCTCGGCCCGCTTCGCATTCCGTTCGAGCCCCGAGGAGGAGGTCCAGGCCGTGTTGCGGCTTGTGGGCGTCGAGCCCACGGCCGAGCACGCAGCGGCGGTGCGCACGCTGGCGACCGGCGAGTGCCTGTTTGCAGACCTGGACGGACGCGTGGAGACGATGTGGGTCGACCTGGCGCTGCCCGAGCTGCTGGCCGCGTTCGACACGACCCCCCGCGCGCTGGTCGAGGTGGGACGGTGACGGCGACCGTCCGGGTCGCGGTCCTGGCCGCCGCGGCCCTCGTCGCCGTGCTGGCGCTGGCCACCCCCGCCGGCGGCGCCGAGCCGCCGGCGGATTCCCCGCCCACCATCGGTGCGTCCCCCGCGGACGGTCATGGCGCCGGCACGGCGGACGCGATCTTCCCGATGGTGCCCGCATTCGGAGACCCCACCGGACTCGGTGGTTGGCGGCCCGTCCCCGAAGCGGTCCCGGCCGGCAGCGGGGTGGATTCGCTGGTCCGCCAGCCGGACCTGCGCGGCGATGACGCCCCGACGCTGCGGGAGCGCTACGGCGCGGGCGGCTACACGCTCGACACCGACCTGTGGTCGGCCGACGGCACCGACGCAGCGGTCAACGCGCTGGCCGGAGCACTGTTCGCGTTCGCCACCTGGATCGCCACCGTCGTGGGGGCCCTGGTGCACTGGGCGTTCACCGTCGACGTCACCGCCCCGCTGCGCGCCGCGGTGATCACACTGGTGGACACGCTGGGCGGCGTGCTGTACACGCCGTTCGTCGGCGCGGCCGTCGTGCTGGCCGGCGGGTACGGGCTGTGGCACGGGGTGGTCCGCCACCGCGGCACGCTCGCGGCCCAGGGCCTGGTCTGGAGCCTCGCGGCGCTGATCGCCGGCGGGCTGTTCCTCGCCCGCCCCGGCGCGCTGGTGGACGCCGCTACCAGCGCCAGCGTGGAGGTGTCCCGCGCCGCGCTGGCGGGCGTCGCCGCGGTCGATCCCAAGCCACCCGCCGGCGGCGCCACGTTCACCGGCGATCCGGTCGACGCCGAGCTGCGCGTGACCAACGACCGGCTCTGGCGGGTGTTCGTGCACCAGCCGTGGCTGGTCGCCCAGTTCGGGGACCTGGAGGTCGGGGACCGGTACGGCGAGGCGCTGCTGGCCGCCAAGACCTTCACCGTCGAGGAGACCGAGCGGCTGCGCACGGACCCGGCGGCCGTCACAGAGCTGACCACAGCCAAGCGCGACGCGTACGTGGCACTGCGCGATGAGCTTCGCGAGGACCACCCGGGCGCCTACGCCTGGTTCTCCGGGCGGCGGCCCACCGAGCGGGTCGGGGTGGCAACGTTCGCGCTCTTGGCCA
Source organism: Actinomycetota bacterium (assembly GCA_019347855.1). The sequence goes on along the minus strand of JAHWKO010000016.1, from coordinate 4,137 downwards.
TCACCGGGCTGGGCGGCCTGCTCGCGCTCGTTGCTGGTGCGGTGATCGTCGCCCAGCTCGCGTTCCTGCTGCTGGTGGTCGCTGCCCCCGCCTTCCTGCTGCTGGGGATCCACCCCGGCGGCGGCCGCATCCTGGCGCTGCGCTGGGTCGAGCTGCTCGGCGGCGTGCTGGTCAAGCGCGTGCTCTACTCGGCGTTGCTGGCGGTGCTGCTTGTGCTGGGCGGCGTGCTGCTCGACGCGACCGCGGGGATGGGGTGGGGCGCGGCCGTGATGCTCCAGACGCTGCTGGTCGCAACAGCCGTCGTGCACCGCCGGGCGTTCGCGCGCCTGTTCTCCAGCGTGGTGGCTCCGTCGGCCGGACCCTGGCGTGTGGACGTCTCCGTCCCCCACCACACACCGGGTGAGCGCTCCCGCGTGCCGGCAACGAGCGTCGCTGCGCAGCGGAGCCGGACGTCGCCACGGGGCCAGCCGACCGCGACGTCCGGTCAGCGCAGCCACCACGCGGAGGTCGGTCGGACCGCGGCTGCGGTGGCGGCCACGGCCCGGCGGGCGGCGCGGTTGCGGACCCGTCCCCTGCCCTTGCCGTCCGACGCGACCAGCACCAACGGCAACGGCAACGGTCACCGCGCGGGCCAGGCCGGTGGCCCCTCCGACCCGGGCGAGGGGCCCCCACCCAGCTCCGACACCGGCAACGGGCACCGGGAGGGGTGAGCCGCGGTGACGCAGCGACCGGCGGGCCTCCTACGCCTCGCGGTGGTCGCCGGGTTGATCGTTATCGGCCTGGCGACCGGCGACCGCGGTGGCACGCCACCCGGCGAGCCCGCTGCGCCGGCGGGCGACCGGCAACCCGTCGGTGCGACGGACGACGGCACGCCCGGTCGCGTCCTCCCTGCGGTGGGGCGGTCCGGTGCGCCGACCAGGGTGCCGACCGCCACCTCGGTGGAGCTCGAGCCGACACCCCCGGGCGCTGACCCGGCCGAGTTCGAGGTCGCCCGCACGGTGGCAGGCGCCTTCGCCGCCGGGTACGCCACCCACCGCTACGACGACCCGCCGGATGGGTTGGTGGGACGGCTCGCCCCGTACGCGAGCCCGGAGCTGCTCGACCGGCTGCGCCAGGCCTCCGGGGCGCTGGCCGCACGGCAGGACATCGCGACCTTCCAGCAGGTCGCCACCGCCGAGGTGGAAGCCGTGATCAGCGAGCACGCGTCGCCGCAGCGGGTGGTCGTGCTGGTCGCGGTCCGCCAGACCGTCACCGACGCTGGTGGCCAGCGGCTGCACCGGCCCGTGTACCGGCTGACCGTCGAGCCCGGCCCGGAGGGCTGGCGGGTGACGGCGATGGACCGGTGAGGACCCGGCCCACCCTCCGCGGCCCCGGCGAGGGCGCCGAGCTCGGGAGGATCCTCGCACTCCTGGTGATCCTGCCGCTCCTGCTCGCCTCCGTCACGGGCGTGCTGCCCCTCCTGGCGGCCGGGCGCTCCCCGGCCACCGTGGTGCCGAGCGCCGAAGCGGTCGGCACCATCCCCGCCGGGATGCTGAGCCTGTACCGACAGGCTGCGGCGACCTGCCCCGGACTGCCCTGGCCGGTGCTGGCGGCCGTCGGGAGGGTCGAGACGAACCACGGCCGCCTCGTCGCGGTCAGCTCCGCCGGGGCCGAAGGGCCGATGCAGTTCCTGCCGGGGACCTGGGCGCGGTGGGGCGTCGACGCCGACGGGGACGGCACCGCGGACGTGTGGGACCCGACCGACGCGGTCTTCTCCGCCGCCCGCTACCTGTGCGCGAGCGGGGCGCACGACCCGTCGGGGATCCGTCGGGCGCTGTTCGCCTACAACCCCGCCGACTGGTACGTGGACCTGGTGCTGGAGCACGCGGGCACCTACGCGCAGCTGGTGCCCATCGCAGCGAGCGCACCCGCCGACGCGGCCGCGCTGCTGGCCAACCCGCGGGTGTCGATGACCGCGACGGCCCGGGGCGACCTCGCCTCCGGGACGATCGATCCACGTCTAGTGGCCCTGCTGAACCTGCTGGCGGCCGACCACGACCTGGGGATCATCGTCTTCCGCACCGGGCACAGCAGGTACGTGACTGGCACCAACACGGTCAGCCTCCACCATTGCGGTCAAGCCGTCGACGTGTTCTCCGTGGACGGCGAGGCCGTCTCGCGCTCGAGCCTGGTGGCCCGGGACCTGGTCGTGTGGCTGCGCGACGGAGCCGGGGCGCTGAAGCCCGACGAGGTCGGTCACCCCTTCCCCGACCTCGCCGGCACGTCCGGCGACGGGTTCTTCACCGACGCGAGCCACCAGCACCACCTGCACATCGGCTACGGGCCGAGGTGTCTGGACCTCCCCCCTGCAGCCGGACACCTCGGATGAGAGGATGTCCGCATGGGACAGCACAGGAATAAGAGATCGAGACGGGAGTTCTCGGACGAGTTCAAGCGTGACGCGGTGGAGCTGGTCCGTTCGACGGGCCGGCCGATCGCGCGCGTGGCCGAGGAGCTGGGGATCTACGACTCCACGCTCGGCAACTGGGTGCGCAAGGCCGAGGAAGCCGACGCCGCCAACGACGGGCTGAACAGCGATGAGCGGGTCCGTCTGGAGCAGCTCGAGGTTGAGAACGCCGAGCTGCGTATGGAGCGTGATCTGCTCAAACGAACCGTGGCCTTCTGGGTGAAGGAGTCCCCACCGAGATGAGGTATCGGTGTGTGACCGCCCGGAAGGCCGAGGGGTTCGCCGTGACGCATGCCTGCGAAGCGGCAGGGGTGTCGACCTCGGCCTACTACGACCGGTGCAACGCCCCGGTCGGGCCGTCGGATCTGGAGTGGGACGAGGCGCATCTGGTCAATGAGATCGTCGACATCCACGCCGACTCCGACGGCACCTACGGGTCGCCGCGGGTGACCGCGCAGCTGCGCCGCGAGGGCCGCCAGGTCAACCACAAGAGGATCGAACGGCTGATGCGCGAGAACGGCATCGTGGGGCATCGGCCGTCCAAGCGCCGGTCGTTGACCAAGGCCGACGAGTCGGCGCCGCCGCTGCCCGATCTGGTGGGCAGGCTGTTCGATCCCGACCAGGTCGACCACACCTGGGCCGGGGACATCACCTATGTCCCGACCGGCGAGGGGTGGCTGTACCTGGCCACGGTGATCGATCTCGCCTCCCGCCGGCTGATCGGCTATTCGATGTCCACCTCGGTCGACACCGAGCTGGTGGCCGATGCGTTGAAGATGGCGGTGGCCACCCGCGGACTTGTGACGATGGATGAGACCATCTTCCACTCCGACCGTGGCACCCAATACACCTCGAAGACCTTCCGCACCCTGTGCTCGGACCTGGGGCTGCACCAGTCGGCCGGACGCACCGGTTCGTGTCTGGACAACGCCGTCGCCGAGAGCTTCTTCGCGACCCTGAAAGTCGAACTCGTCAACCGTCTCCGCTACCGCACAAGAGCCGAGGCCCGGACCTCGATCTTCGCGTGGACCGTCCGCTACAACCGTCGCCGTTTGCACTCCACGCTCGGCATGATCCCACCCGTGGAATGGGAGACCCGACACGATCAGACCGCCCCGCTACCTATCCCGATGGCCGCATAGGACGGTGTCCGGCCCGGCGGGGGAAGTCCAGATTCGTCGACGATGTTGTTGTCTTTGGCGTAGGCGGCGACGAGCGCTTGGGTGGCCAGGTTGTTGATCGCGCGCGGAACGCCGCGGGAGGTGCGGTGGATGAGCGCGATCGCGTCGTCGGAGAACATCGTGTCGGCGCGCCCGGCGATTGCCAGATGGTGGGCGATGTAGGCGGCGGTCTCGTCGAAGCCGAGCCCGTCGATGTGGTAGCGGATAGTGATGCGTTGGTCGAGGGCGGCGAAGTGGCCGAGCTTGAGGCGTCGCCGCAGGGTGGGCTGGCCCAGCAGCAGCAGGACAAGCGGGGAGCGGGCGTCCATCTCGCTGTTGGTCAAGAGCCGGAGTTGTTCGAGTTGGTCGGTGGACAGCAGGTGGGCTTCGTCGACGACGAGAACGACGGTCTTGTTGCGCTCGTCGGTTTCGGCAGCGAGCAGGTCTTGGGTCTGGCCGATCAGCGCCGGACGGTGGAAGCGAGGGGCAGCGCCCAGGGCGACCACGATGTGGTAGTGGATGCCGCGGGCC
>JAHWKO010000015.1 GCA_019347855.1 Actinomycetota bacterium | reverse complement strand
CCAGGGCAGGTTCCTCACGTGTTACTCACCCGTTCGCCGGTTTCAGCCACCCCGAAGGGTGGTTTCGTCCCTCGACTTGCATGTGTTAGACGCGCCGCCAGCGTTCGTCCTGAGCCAGGATCAAACTCTCCGTTGTGTGATCGATATGACCACTTGGAGAGCCGGTTGATCGGCTCTGCATTTTGGGACCCATGCGCCGTCTCACACACGAGGTGTGAGCCGTCGACACAGGTACTCAGGTTCCGATGCTCGACGCGAACGTCGGCACCGGTTCATAACCGTTCCGGTTTCGCGCTTCACAACGTGAAGCTGCTCCCCCGGGACGGGGTACATGTTGTTACATGTGTGCACTGACTTTTGGCACGCTGTGCAGTTTTCAAGGAGCGGGTCCTGGCGACCTTCGCGGGTTCCGCCCACACGGGGCTGGCTTCCGTACTGGTCGCTCCGGTCTCGTCGAGGTCTGGCGGGGGGAAGTTCGTCCGCCGCGTTCCGGTGTGATCCGGTCCGGTGTGATCCGGTCCGGTGATCGGTTCGAACCTCGTGAGACTCATGAGCCCGACGCGTGCGTCGGGCCGGCTGACGAGGTTACCTAGACGTTATCCGGCTGTCAATCCGGGGCCTCGTGGGCCCCACGGGCGCCCGGACCGTCCAGGGTACCTCGCGGTCCCTGTCCTGCCCATCTGCCCGCCGCGTTCGGAGCTCGGCCCCGTCGGCGGAGGGCGCAAGCTACCGCCCCCGGTCCGGTCCGTCGAACGCACGTCCGGACCTCCCGTCCAGCGCGCGTACGAGGCAGGAGAACGCGGTGCCCACGGCGAAACATTGGGTCAAGACCCCCGGACCGTCACGTCCGCCTAAGCTTCGTTGGAGAAGCGTGACGGTCCCCGAAGAGGAGTTCAACGATGCAGGGCTGGTCCAAGGGCGTCATCTACTCGGCGGTCGCGCTGCTCGGTGTGGGCGTGCTGCTCATCGTGCTCGGATGGAACGGGGCGGCGAGCCTGGACTTCGTGTCCGGTCAGGTCCCGTACATCATCTCGGGCGGGATCGGGGGCGTGGCGCTCGCAGGCGCTGGTCTCACCCTGATCGTCGTGCACAGCCTGCGGCGTGACCTGCTGCAGCTGGGCCTCAAGCTGGACCGCATCGTCGACGCGGTCCAGGAGCTGCAGGTAGGCGCGGCCATCGGACCCACCGCGGTCCCCGAGGAGGACGGTCTGCGCGTCGTCGCTGGCCGGACGACCTACCACGCGCAGACCTGCCACCTGGTCGAGGGGCGCGACGACCTCCAGGTCATGTCGCCGGAGGCGGCCCGCGACCGCGGCCTGGCTCCGTGCCGGATCTGCAAGCCGCACGAGACCGAAGAGACCGCCTAGCCGAGGAAGAGCTTGCGCACCTGCGTCGGGTCCTCGAGCTCCTCCCCCCGGAACTCCGCCACGATCGTGCCCTGCTCCATCACGAGCGCGACGTCGGCGACCGCGAGCGCCCCGACGTTCTGCTCCACCAGGATCACCGTCGTGCCATCGTCGTTGATCTGTCCGACGATGTCGAAGACGTCCTGGATGATGACCGGCGCGAGACCGAGCGACGCCTCGTCGATGATGAGCAGCTTGGGACGTGCCATGAGTCCACGGCCGATGGACAGCATCTGCTGCTCGCCGCCGGACAGCGTTCCGGCCAGCTGCTCGCGCCGCTCACCGAGTCGCGGGAAGTAGCCGAACACGCGCTCGCGCTGCTCCTCGAGCCAGCCGGACTCCTTGCGGTGGGACCACGCTCCGATCTGGAGGTTCTTCTCGACGTCGAGATCCGGGAAGACGCGCCGGCCTTCGGGGACCATGACGATCCCAGCCTCCACCCGGCGGCGCAGGTCCCACTGCGTGACGTCCTCGCCCTCGTACTCGATCGTCCCCGCCCACGGGGTCATCGCCCCGGTGAGGTTCAGCGCCGTGGTGGTCTTGCCGGCACCGTTCAGCCCGAGGAGCACCGCGGTCTCGCCCTCCGCCACGTCGAACGACACCCCGTGGAGGACGGGCAGCGACCCGTACCCCGCCTCGAGGCCGTGCACGCGCAGGAGGGGCTGGCCCTCGATCGCCCGCATCTCGCGGGTCTCCTGGTCCTCGGACGTCGCCGGCATCATCAGCTCCTAGGGGTCATGCGAGGCTCGCCGCGCCCTCACCCATGTAGGCCTCGACGACCGCAGGATCATCGCGGATGTCGTCGGGATCGCCCTGGGCGAGGACCTTCCCGAAGTTCAGGACGTAGACGTAGTCCGCCACCCGCAGCACCAGGGGGACGTGGTGGTCCACCATCACGATCGTCAGCCCCAGATCGCGCCGCATCTCGAGGAGCCGGTCCCCGTACTCGTTGGCCTCCTCGGGGCCCATGCCCGCCAGGGGTTCGTCGAGCATCATGATGTCGGGGTCGGTGGCGAGGACCGCCGCGGTCTCGACCCGCTTGAGCATGCCGTACGGCAGCCCCCCGAGCTTCGAACCCGCGAGATGTTCGAGTTCCATGTAGTCGAGGATCTCCATGGCCCGTTCCCGCAGCACCCGCTCTTCGCGCCACGTGTGCGGCAGCCCGAACATCCCGGCGCCCGTCCCGTACCGGATCTTCTGGTGCTGGGAGACCAGCAGGTTCTCGAGCACCGTGAAGGACTGGACGAGCCCGACCTGCTGGAAGGTCCGTCCGATGCCCAGGTGCGTGCGCTCATCGGGACGGAGATCGGTGACGTCCTGGCCACGCACCAGTACCGAGCCGGTGTCCGGCTTGTAGAACCCGGTCACGCAGTTGAAGAAGGTCGTCTTGCCGGCGCCGTTCGGGCCGATCAGCCCGACGATCTCCCACTCGTCCACGCTGAAATCGACGCTGTCCAACGCTTGGACCCCGCCGAACCGGATGGACACATCGCGGCCCTCAAGGACGGACATGGGCACCTCCCGCTTCCTCGTCCTCCGGGCCGAGGAACCGCTTGAAGGACAACCATCGCAGCAGGTGCTCCTGCTGCTCGGCGATACCGCCCGGGAAGAACATCAGGGTCAGGATCAGGAGCAGTGATGCGACCATGGGCTCCCACGTGGGGCCGAACGCGACCTCGGTGGTGGTGAACGGGATCTTGAAGCCGGGGTGGATACCAGCACCCTCCATCGACTGAGCCGCCCACTCGAACAGACGACCCAGCACGGCGAAGACGACCCCGCCCTGGATCACGCCCCACCGGTTGCCGAGTCCACCGATGACGGTCATCAGCACGAAGATCAAAGACACCTGGAGGGTGAACTCGGTCGAGTTGACAGCCCCGATCTTGTGCGCGAACAGGCCCCCGGCGATGCCCGCGAGGATCCCGGACAGCACGAACGCGAGCAGCTTGAAGCCGGTGACGTTGATGCCCCACGAGGCCGCGACACGCTCGTCGTCACGCAGGGCCTGGATCGCCCGGCCCGCCCGTGAGCTGGTGAGCCGCCAGTCCAGGAAGAGGAACACCGCCACGAACGCGAACACGAGGTAAGCGTACGAGATATCCCCCTCGAAGAGGGGCGGACGAGGGGCCTGGATCCCGGCGCCGCCGCCGAACACCGGGAGCTTGAACAAGGTGTTCTCGGCCAGGGCCCCGTACGCGATCGTCACGAGCGCCAGGTAGAGGCCACGCAGGCGTAGTGCGACCGCTCCGAGACCCAACGCGGCGACCGCGCCTGCCAGGCCAGCCATCAACAGACCGGCGGTGAACCGGAAGAGCGGATCGATCTGAGCCATGAGCCCGCCGCCCTCCACCACGGGCTGGGCGGCGGCTGCTCCCCCGGCTGGCGCCAGCACCTGGCTCACCACCACGCCCGAGATGAACGCACCGATCCCGTAGAACGCCGCGTGTCCGAGGGAGATCTGGCCGGCGTACCCCATGAGGATGTTCATGGACAGCGCGACGATCGCGAAGATCCCGGCGTCGATGACGAAGCCGACCAGGTCGTCGCGGACGAAGTGGGGAGACGCCAGGACGAACGCGACGATCAGCGACAGCACCGCGATGCGGGCGATCCTGCCACCGGCGCTCGGCTCCCACTGGGCGTCCTCGTGCTGGGCCAACGCGCTCCGCTCGACCGCACGCTGCTTTTCCTCCTCGTGCTCCTCGATCTCGAGCCTTTGGCGGTCCATCGTCGGCATCGCTCAGGCCTCCTTGCCGAGCAGGCCACGCGGGAAGAACAGCAGCACCGCCACCAGGATGACGAAGACGCCGATCTGAGGCTTGCCAGGCACGGTGGCGGGGAGCAGGACGTTGGAGCTGGCCTGGACGAACCCGAGGAGCAGTCCACCGACGACCGCGCCCGGCATCGAGGTGATACCGCCCAGGATCGCGGCGGTGAAGGCCGGGATCAGGTAGGTCCCGGTGATGACGCCCGGTCCGAAGGACTGGAAGTAGCCGACGGCCAGGACGCCGCCGAGCGCACCGAGGACGCCTGCCGTCGCCCACGTGATCAGCGCCATCCGCTCGGTCGACACGCCGTAGAGACGGGCGGCGAAGGGCTCCTGGGACGTGGCGAGCAGCGCGACACCGGTTTTCGTCCGGAAGAAGATCGCCAGGACACCAGCCACGACGGCCAGCACCCCTGCCAGCAGGAGTGTCTGCCAGTCGACGATGATGCCGCCGATCTGCGGGCCACCCTGGATGTACCGGGGGAAGTTGCGCACGGTCGCCTCTCCGACGACGACCTGCCCGGCGATCAGGAAGAAGGCGATCCCGGCCGTGGCGACCAGCGTCGTCACCGGTGAACTGTCCGCCAGTTTCCGGACGACGAGTGCGTAGGAGCCGACGGCGAGGACGACACCGACTGTGAGTCCGATGACCGTGGCGACCAGCAACGCCCCGGTCTCACCGAACCCGAGCTGGTCGGCTAGCCAACGTTGGTCGCCGCCCGGGGCCGTGTAGGCCAACCATGCGGCGAACACCGCCATCGTGCCGAACTCGCCCTGCGCGAAGTTGAAGACCCGCTGGGCTTTGTAGACGAGTGCCAGGCCGAGCGCGATCAGCGCGTAGATCGCGCCGACCGACGTGCCGATCACCGCGACCTGGAACAGACCGCCCGGGCCCTGCTTGATCAGCACGCCGACGAGGATCGCCGCGAACGCGCCGCCCGCGATGTAGGCCTTGACCCGTTGGCTCACGCCTCGTTCCTTCCCGGCACCACGCGAGGGACCCTAGGCGGAGCTCGTCCGCCCGGCCCGGAACCTCACGAACTCGATCAGAACCCGTTGGCGAACGTCGCTTTGGTCACCATGACGCCGTCGCCCTGACTGCAGTCGGTCTGCAGCAGGTGCACGGTGCTCGCCCCGAAGTGGTCCTGCGGCGAGTAGCGCACGGTCGGGAAGATCCCCGTCTTGATCTCGGACTGCTCGACCATCTCGCGGAACGCCTCCCGGGTGAGGTCGTTGCCGTACACCTCGCCGTAGCGGATCCACATGGCGTGCAGGTTCTTGGCCAGACCCCACAGGGCGAAGCCGAGATCGTCGGCCTCGTAACCCTCCTTCTGGGCGGTCTCGATGTACTCGGGCGCGTTGTCCCTCGCCCAGTCCATGCCCGGGAAGGGCGAGAAGAACATGGCCCCGTCCGCGCCGTCACACGTGTTCTCGGCGACGACGTTCAGACCCATCGTGATCCCGACGCCCGTGTACTGCGGCCGGTACTGCTGGGTGCTCGCCCGCTGGACGAACTTGATGTACGTGTACGGGGACGTCATCGGGTAGATCAGGTCGACGCCTTGGTTCTTGTACTCGAGGACCTTGCCCTCGACCCAGGTCTCGTCGTCCTTGGGGTGCTTGTAGATCTCGTAGTTCTCGATCCCGTACTTGTCGATGGCCGCCTTCCACCCTGCGATCGCGTCGTCGAAGTTCGGCGTGTCCGTGACGATCATCGCGGTCTTCGCGTCGGGGAACTGCTTGGCCACGAGCTGCCCGAGCAGGTCGCCCTGCTGCTTGTAGCTCATCGACGTGGCGAAGTACCACGGCAGGCCCGTGAGGCCCTTCTCGGTCACCCCGGCGGAGAAGTAGGGCACCTGGTTCTGGTTGGACCACTGGCCGCACGCCTGGATCTGGTCGGTCCCACCGCCCCCTACGAGCGCGAACGCGTTGCCGCTGCGGGCCATCTCGCGGCAGACCTGGGTCGCGGACGACGGGTTGTACTGGTCGTCGCGGAACAGCACCTCGACCGCCGGGCGACCGAGCACCTTCTGCTTCTTGGTTCCGATCCACCACTTCCAGTACAGGTCGCGACCCTCGCGGAACGACTCCGACGGGAGCGGGGCTGCGCCCGTCAGCGGGGCGTGGATGCCGTAGATCAGCTTGTCGGGACCGGCACCCGTGCGGTCGTCGCCGGGAGGCTTGTTCCCGCCGCCGCCCGAGGTGCCGCCGGTCGTCCCGCCGGTGTCGCCGCCATCGCTGGTGGAGCCGCCGTCGGTGGTGCCGCCGTCATCGCCGGACTGGGTGTTGGTGCCGCCGGTCGTACCGCCGGTGGTGGTCCCGCCGGTCGTCCCACCGGTGGTGGTGCCACCTCCGGAACCGTCGAGGGTCGAGTCCCCGCCCGATCCGTCGAGGGTCGAGTCGCCGCCCTCTTCCGACAGGTCGATGCTGCTATCGCCACCCGTCGTGTCACCACCGGCGCCACCGCCACTGCCTCCGCCTCCACCTCCGCTCGAGATGTGGACGCCGGGCTTCTGGCCACACGCCACCAACAGCATGGCGAAGATGGCCGCGAGTGCGACGGCTCGGATCGTGCGTGCTGCGGTCGTGGTCTTCCTCACGGCCTCAGGCTCCTCATGGTCGGGGGGTAGGAAGGTGCGTTCGATGGTTCCACGTCAGACCTGCATCAGAGGTTCGCCCGCCGACGAGCTCGACGCCTCGGCACGTCGCCGCTCGATGAGCCGGGTCATCACGCCTTCGCGCTCGACCGCGACCTGCGGCTCAGCGGTCAGTGACCGCGACAGGACGTACAGCGCGGCGAACCCGATGGGGATCAGTGCCCACACGTACGCGGGGGTCGTTACCGGGACCTGCTGGCTCGCGGGGGCGGCGGCCGGCTCGGCCGTCTCGGGTGCAGGCTCGCCACCGGAGTCGTCGGCGACCTCAGGCGCGGGCTCCTGCGCGATCTCCGGGCCAGGTTGGGACTGGGACGGCTGACTCTCGAACTGTGGGGACGACGCGAAGCCGACGCCCGACCCGGACGAGCTGTCATCCGTGCCGCCGCTGGAGCTGCTGTCGCTCTGGGCAGGAGGGGCCGCCGGTTCGAGCTCGACCGTTCCGCTGTCCTGCTCGCCAGATCCGACCGTGTACTCGATCGTGGCGACGGGCGGGGTCTCGGACTCCGGACCGTCGAAGAAGATACGACCGCTGCTCTGCGTGGGGTCCGGTTCCCCCACCTGGAGGTTCGGGGGCGGGATGTACTGGATCACCAGGCCGTGGTTCTGGATACCGCCCTCGGTGGGGTCGGTGAGCCACGACTGCGCGGTGTCCGCCATGTCGAAGATCCAGAACGCCGTCTCGTCCTGCTCGGTGTTCGGATCGTCCTCCTCCGCCTTCTGACCCTGCGCGCTGAAGATGCAGCTGAACTCGGGCAGGTCCTTCATGTTCTGGTTGCCGCCCTCGGCGAAGTCCGCCGTGAACGCGCACGCCTCGAGCCCGGTGACGGTCCCGCTGCTGGAGTTCTCGTGCAGGGCGATGGTGAAGCTGTCCACCTGCGCGCCTGCTGGGACCGTGGAGACGTCGAACTTGATCGCGCTGCGGTACTGGTGCTCCGCGTTCTGCATACCGGCGGGCAACGTGTCCGGGGGGACGGTGGGGTTGGCGGGAGGCGGCGACTGGTCGGGGACCTCGACGCCGACGGTCCCGGTCTTGGAGGTGCCTGCCGTGCTGTCGAAGTACCAGGCGACCTTGGCGGTCTGCAGTTCCGCCTCGGCCGCGGTGGCCGTCAACGGCGCCATGATCAACCCCAGCGCGGCGATCACCGCTGCCAGCACCGAACCGGCCGCACGACGGGCGAAGCGCTGACGAGCGCGGACGTTCCGCCCCGAGGTCCAGGTCACGAAGGTCGACATCGTGTGAACTCCTCCAGGTACGCGGCCGCGGTCGCGAGCGATCACAGGGGATCGCGTTCATGGCAACGAACGGCGTCGCTGGCGGTGACGGGCGGTGCTCTCCGTCATGCTAGGTGTTGCATCTACGGAGTTCCACGCGCGGAGGTCGGATTCCTGCCTCCCATGACGGACTTCCGGCCATGGCGACGTGCGGCGCCTCCTCCCCCAGCGAGCTCTTCGCCCGTAGCCTCGCAGGGTGGCGCACCGCTCCCCCCTCGCCCTCCTCACGTTGCTCGCCGTGCTCGCGACGGCGTGCGGGGGGGTCGTCGAGCTCGAGTCGGGCGACCCCGTCGGCTTCGTCCAACAACCCCAGACATCCCAGGTCCTGTCGGCAGACGGCACCGTGCTCGCCGAGCTGCACGCCGAGCAGGACCGCCGGGACGTCACGCTCGATCAGATGCCCGACGAGCTCGTCGCCGCGGTCGTCGCGGTCGAGGACCGTCGGTTCTTCCTCCACCGTGGCGTCGACGTGCCAGCGATCGTGCGTGCCGGTGTCCGCAACATCGAGGCTGGCGGGATCGAGGAGGGCGGCTCGACGATCACCCAGCAGTACGTGAAGAACACGATGCTCGGGCCGGTCCGCACCCTGGAGCGCAAGATCAAGGAGGCGGCGCTCGCGTACCAGCTCGAGCAACGCCACACGAAGGCGGAGATCCTCGAGGGCTACCTCAACACGATCTACTTCGGGCACGGCGCCTACGGCGTCCACGCGGCCGCGGCCAGGTACTTCGCGAAGCCGGTCGGCGACCTCACGCTGGCCGAGTCGACCCTCCTAGCAGGCCTGATCCGCTCGCCCGCCACCTACGACCCCTACGAGCACCCGCAGCGGGCCACGGACCGCCGGGAGACGGTCCTGGACGCGATGATGGCGACCGGGCGGCTGACGTCGGCCGAAGCTGCCGCCGCTGCCAGCGCCCCCCTCGAGCTCGCGCCGTTGGACACCGACGAGCGCTGGCAGGCGGCCTACGCCGTCGAGGAGGCGCGCAGGCTGATCGCCACCGACGCTGAGCGGTTCGCCGCGTTGGGACAGGACCGGGACGAGCGGTTGAGCGCCTTGTACACCGGGGGTCTGCGGATCCACACGACGATCGACCTCGCCTGGCAGAGGCACGCGGAGGCGGCGGTGACCGGCGTGCTCACGGAGCCGGACGATCCGTACGGGGCGCTGGTGGCGACCGACCCGGCCACGGGCGCGATCCGGGCACTGGTCGGGGGGCGGGACCTGCACTCGGACGACCCGTACGCCCGCTTCAACCTCGCGACCCAGGGGCGGCGCCAGGTCGGGTCGTCCTTCAAGCCGATCGTGCTGGCGACCGCGCTGTCGAACGGGATCACCCCCGACCGACGCTTCCCGGCCGGGGCGACGGCCACGATCGACGACCCGGCCTGTCGCACCGAAGGCAGCGACTGGGAGGTCAGCAACTACGACGGCCGTGCCTTCGGCGAGCTGAGTCTCCGCGAAGCCACGGTCCACAGCGTCAACACCGTGTACGCGAGGCTCGCTGCCGAGCTCGGTCCGCGCGCGATCCTGGCGACGACACGCAACCTCGGGGTCGCAGGCGACCTCCCCGAGGTGTGCTCACTGGCGCTCGGCGCCGGCGAGATCAGCCCCCTCGAGATGGCCGAGGCCTACCAGCCCCTCGCCGCGCTCGGGGTCCAACACGACGCGCACCTGATCGCCCGGATCGAGAGCGCCGACGGCCAGGTCCTCTACGAGCACGAGGATGGCGGCCGGCGTGTCCTCGACGAGGCGGTGGCCTACCTCGTCACCGAGACCCTCCAGGAGGTCGTCCGCCGCGGGACCGGGGTGCGCGCGTCGATCGACCGCCCCCAGGCGGGCAAGACCGGCACGACCGACGACGGCACGGACGCCTGGTTCGTCGGCTACACCCCCGAGCTCGTGGCGTCGGTCTGGGTGGGGTTCCCCGAGGGCCGGATCCCGATGGAGCCGCCCCGGACCCGGATCCGGGTGGAGGGAGGCCGGTGGCCTGCGGAGATCTGGTCGGCGTTCGCCGGACCCGCGCTGGGGGACGTGCCGTCCTCGACGTTCCCGATCCCGGCTGTCGACCTGGTGACCGTCGAGGTCGACCTGTCGCGCAACTGCCTCCCGAACCCCTACACGCCGCCGGAGCTGATCGGGCCGCGTGAGTACCTGGCGGGCACGGCGCCGACCGAGATCTGCCGGGAGCCGACCGGACCCCCCGACGACGCGGTCCCGGACGTCCTGGGCTTGACCCGGGACATCGCCGTGCGGCTGCTCGAGTCCAAGGGCTACCGGGTCGAGGAGCGCCCGGTCGTCTCCCGCATCTACCCCCCGGGGTACGTCGTGATGCAGGACCCGGCCCCGGGCGAGACGGTGGATCCGGCCACCGGCCACGTGCTGCTCACCGTCTCGGTGAACACGCGGGAACGTGCGGCCGTCCCGGATGTGGTGGGCATGGACATCGACGAGGCGATCGAGCTGCTCGAGACCGACGGGTGGATCGTGGAGCAGCAGGTGGGCTGTCCGGCCGCCGGGTGCCCGGTCTTCGCCGTCGCGGACGAGGTCTACGCCCAGGAGCCGGTCGCCGGCGAGACGGTCAAGCGCCACTCGGTGGTGACCCTGCGCGTCTACCCCGAGGACCCCTGACCCGGATCGACCAGCTCGTGAACCCCGCCGGCCGTATGTGGCGCTCCACGTTCACAGGTGGGCGAGGAGGACGGGGCACCGGACCGCTTGTGAACCACCAGCGCCACATGGGGCGCTCCGCGTTCACAAGGGTGGTGACGACGGCGGGTCGGGGTCGGGGGCGTCTCAACTTCCCCGGCCGTCCGCCCGGGGGTGGCGGGCGTAGCGGCTCACCTCGGGGACGTCCGCGATCCAGCAGCGCCACGGGACGTCGGGGTTGTCACGCACGCCGATCCGCGGACCCCGTTCGACCGACCCGGGGCGCCACCCGTCGTCCTCGAGCCGGACCGGGGATCCCGGATCGGTGAGGTCCGCTCCGTCCAGCTCGCGGTCGATCGCGAGTGCCTGGGTCAACCGGCCGGGCCCCCGCAGCAGGTCCCGCTGGGCGTGCTTGGGACCCCGCCGGTCGCGCACGCGCTCGTGCCCGGACAGCGCCACCGCCGCCCGCAGCAGGACGGCCTCGCCTCGCCCCTCCTCGCCGCAGACCACGTTCATGCAGTGGTGCATCCCGTACGTGAAGTAGACGTACAGGTGCCCGGCGGGTCCGAACATCACCTCGTTGGACGGTGTCGGGCCGCGGAACGAGTGCGCCGCGGGATCGTCCTGGTGGTAGGCCTCCACCTCGGCGAGCCGCACGACGGTCTCGGTCCCGTCCTCCTCGGCACGCACCAGGAGGAGCCCGAGCAGGTCCGGGGCGAGCTCCAGCGCGGGACGCGCCAACCGGTCGCGCGGCACGGGGCGTCGCTCCCCCAGCTCACGCAGGCTCACGACCGGCGCTTCGCGGCTACCCAGTCGAGGAACCGTTGCGGGTCCCACGTGTTGGCGATCCGATCCTTCGTGACCCAGCCGCGTTCGGCCTGCCGGATGCCGTGCTCGACGAACGCGAGCTCGTGGGTGGCGTGGGCGTCGGTGTTGATCACGAACACCACGTCCTTGGCCCGCGCCACGAGGAGAGCCTCCGCCGTGGCGTCGAGCCGGTCCAGGTTGCTGTTGATCTCGATCGCGGTACCGGTCTCGGCGGCGGCGTCCATGACCGCCTCGAGGTCGAGGTCGATCGGGGGGCGCTTGCCCACGCGGCGCCCCTGGAGGTGGCCGATCGCGTTCACCGCTGGGTGCCGCATGGCGGTGATCACGCGTTCGGTCTGCTGATCCCGGTCGAGCTTGAAGTGGCTGTGGACGCTGGCGATGCACCAGTCGAAACCCATCAGGAACTCGTGGTCGTAGTCGAGGCCCCCCTCGAGATCGATGTTGAGCTCGCTGCCGTGGAGGATCGTGAGGTCGTCGTAGCCGGCTTCCACCTCGCGGATCCGCTCGCGCTGGGCGAGCATCTGCTCGCGGGAAGCACCGTTTATCGACAGGTCCTCTCCGTGGTCGGTGATCGCGATGTAGCGACACCCGCGGGCGACCGCAGCAGCGACCATCTCCTCGAGGCTCGCGCGGCCGTCGCCGGACAGGTCGGTGTGGACGTGCAGGTCGCCGATCACCTCGTCGACGGTCGCGAACTCCCCGATCGCGTCGCCTTCTGCGCCCTCGACCTCGCCGATGCCCTCCCGGAGCCCGGGCGGGATCCACGCGAGGTCGAGGGCGGCGTAGACGTCCGCCTCGGTCTCGGATGCGACCAGGTCACCGACGGTCGTGGTGCCGTCCTCGTCCTCCTCGACGTGGAACAGGCCGTACTCGTTGAGGGTCAGCCCTCGGCGGACCGCCCGCTCCCGCACCTGGATGTTGTGCGCCTTCGAGCCGGTGAAGTACAGCAGTGCTGCGCCCCACTGATCCGGCGCCACGACACGCAGATCGATCTGCACGTTGCGGGCCGTCAGGACCGAGGACTTCTTCGCGCCGTGCGCGGTCACCTCCCGGACGACGGGCAGGCCGACGAAGGCCCGCATGACCGGACCTGGGTCGTCGGAGGCGACGACGATGTCGATGTCGGCGATCGTCTCGCGGAAGCGTCGCAGGCTCCCGGCGTGCTCGACCCGCTGCACCTCGGGGACCTCGGCCAGGTCAGCGACGATCCGCCGGGCCATAGGCAGGGCGTCGATGATCGGGGTGCGGACCTCCTTGCCGACCAAGCCGAGGCGCTCGATGTCACGAGCGAGGTTCTCCTCGGTCTTCGCCCCGAGCCCCGGCAGGTCGCGCAGCTTCTCCTGCGCGATCGCCTCCTTGAGCCCGTCGAGCGTGGTCACCCCGAGCTCGTCCCTGAGCATCGACAGGGTCTTGGGTCCGAGCCCGGGGATCCGGGTGAGCTCGACGTAGCCGGGCGGGAACCGCGAGCGCAGCTGCTCCAGCTTCGCGATCGACCCGATCTCGGCGTACTCGCGGATCTTCCCGGCGATCGCCTTGCCGATGCCCTTGATCGCGGTGAGCTCCTCGGCGGTCAGCTGCGTGACGTCTCGCGTCTCGCCCTCCAGCGCGCGCACCGCGTTGTGGTAGGCGCGCGCCCGGAACGAGCCGCGGTTCTCCTCCTCGAGCTCGGTGAGGACCGCGATCTCGTGGAGCAGCTGCGCGATCTGGCTGTTGGCGGGCACCGTCAGCTCCGGTTCGTCGCGATGGCCCCCCTGGCGGCGGTGAGCTGACCGGCCACCGACGGGCTCGACGTCGCGAAGCTAGCGCGACGCCGCTCGACGGCCTCACGGACGTCCAGGAGTTCCACGGCCGACCGATCGAGCGCCGGGTGGGCACCGGCGATGTCCGACGCGTCGAGCACGTCCAGGTCACCGCCCCGTTCCTCGGCGAGTCGCACGAGCCGCCCGACGACCTCGTGCGCGTCGCGGAACGGCACCCCGCGGCGGGCGAGCTCCTCGGCCAGATCCGTCGCAAGCGCCGATCCCCCACCCGCGGCGGACTCGAGGCGCGCGCGGTCGAACGTCAACGACGCAACCGCTCCGGCCATCGCGGCTAGCGACAGCTCGAGCGTGTCGGCGGCGTCGAAGACCGGTTCCTTGTCCTCCTGGAGATCGCGGTCGTAGGTGAGCGGGAGACCCTTCAGCGTGGTCAGCAGAGCCACCAGGTCACCGATCACGCGCCCGGCCTTGCCGCGGACCAGCTCGGCGGTATCCGGGTTGCGCTTCTGCGGCATGATCGACGAGCCGGTGGAGAACGCGTCACCCAACCCCGCGACCCCGAACTCCGTCGAGGTCCACAGCACCACCTCCTCCCCGAGCCGGGACAGGTGCGTGGCCAGGATCGCGCAGGCCGCCAGGAACTCGGCCGCGAAGTCCCGCGACGACACGGCGTCCATCGAGTTCTCGATGACCCGGTCGAACCCGAGCTCGTCCGCGTACGCGCGGGGGTCGAGGTCCACGGTCACCCCGGCGAGCGCCCCGGCACCGAGCACGGAGACGTTGGCGCGCTCCGCGGCGTCCTCGAGGCGCGCCGCGTCACGGTGCAGCATCCACACGTAGGCCAGCAGGTGGTGGCTCAGGAGCACCGGCTGGGCGCGTTGGAGGTGGGTGTAGCCCGGCGCGAGCTGGTCGAGGTGCGCCTCGGCCTGGTCCGCCAGGGCCTCCTGCAGGTCCGCGATGCCGGTGCGCAGCTCGGCGCAAGCTTCCCGGACGAACATGCGGAGGTGGTTGGCGATCTGGTCGTTGCGGGACCGTCCGGCGCGCAGCTTGCCGCCGAGGTCACCGAGCTCGTCGACCAGCCAGCGCTCGATCGCGCCGTGCAGGTCCTCGTCGTCCGGTTCGAACACGAACTCGTCCCGCTCGAACAACGCCCCGCAGCGGTCGAGCGCGTCCACCAGCTGCTGGGCCTCGTCCTCGTCCAGCACCCCGGCGCGCGCGAGCTGGCGCGCGTGCACCCGGCTGGCCGCCAGGTCGTATCGCCACAACCGTCGGTCGAAGTGGGTCGACACCCCGAGGCGCCAGGCCGCCTCGTCCGGCGCCCCCTCGAACCTGCCTCCCCAGAGGGACCCGCGGTGGGTGCTCAACGGCATCCCGCGGGATCGTGAAGAGTTGGGACCAGCTGGTGACCGCAACTCTTCACGATCGCTGCTCGAGGTCGCTCTGCCGGCGCGCCCAGGTCTTCAGCGGCAGGCCCCAGAGCTTCACGAAGCCCTCCGCCTGGGAGTGGTCGAACTCGTCGTCCTCGGTGTACGTGGCCAGCGACTCGTCGTAGAGCCCGACCTCGCTGCGGCGACCGACCACCGACGCCTGGCCCTTGAAGAGCTCCATGCGGACCTCGCCGGCGACGTACCGGTTGGCCTCGTCGATGAACGCGTCGAGGGCGCGCTTCAGCGGGCCCCACCACAACCCGTTGTAGATCAGCTGGGCGTAGCGGCCCTCCTCGGCCCGCTTGTGCTGCGCGAGCTCCTGTTCGAGGCAGACGTCCTCGAGGTCCCGGTGCGCGGTCAGCAGGGTGACCGCACCAGGGCACTCGTAGATCTCACGGCTCTTGATGCCGACGAGCCGGTCCTCGACCATGTCGATCCGGCCGACCCCGTGGGCACCGGCCCGACGGTCGACCTCGGCGACGAGCTGCGCGAGCGGGAGCTCCTTGCCGTCGATCGCGACCGGCAGCCCGTCCCCGAACGTGATCGTGAGCTCCTCGGGCTCGTCCGGGGCGTGGTACGGCGACACCGACCGCGCGAAGACCTCTTCCGGAGGCTTGGCCCAAGGGTCCTCGATGATCCCGCACTCTGCGGTGCGGCCCCACAGGTTCTCGTCGATCGAGTAGGGACTGCCCTTGCCCACGGGGATCGGGATGCCACGCTCCTCGGCCCAGACGATCGCCCCGTCGCGGGACAGGCCCCACTCGCGGATCGGCGCCTCGGTCACGAGCTCCGGGGCGAGGCACATCGTGCCGACCTCGAACCGGACCTGGTCGTTGCCCTTGCCCGTGCAGCCGTGCGCGACGGCGCTCGCGCCCATCTGGCGGGCGACGTCCACGAGGTGACGGACGATGAGCGGGCGCGACAGCGCCGACACCAGCGGGTACTTGCCCATGTAGAGGGCGTTCGCGGCGATCGCCGGGGCGACGTACTCCTCGGCGAACTCGTCCTCGGCGTCGACGACCAGCGCCTCGACCGCCCCGCAGTCCAGCGCTCGCTGCCGGATCTCGTCGAGGTCGTCGATCCCCTGGCCGACGTCGACGGCGAGGGCCACGACGTCGTAGCCCTTGTTCTCGGCCAGCCAGCCGATCGCGACCGACGTGTCGAGTCCGCCGGAGTAGGCCAGCACGCAACGGTCGTTGCTCATGATCGGTCCCTTCAGAGGTCGGCGAGTCGTGCGAAGCGGTCGGCGAGATCGCGCCCGGGCGTGCCCTCGGCGGCGATCACCAGGACGGTGTCGTCCCCGGCGACGGTGCCGAGCACGCCAGGCAGCTCGGCGTGGTCGATCGCGCTGGCGACGGGTCCGGCGCCGGCCGGTTGCGTCCGCAGGACGGCGAGGTTGGCGCTGGCATCCGTCGCGAGCAGGAACCGGCGGCAGGTGTCGGCCAGCTGGTCGCGGGCCGTCGCGGGTGCCGGGTCGTTCGAGAGCCGGTACACGAGCTGCCCGTCGGGGCCGCGGACCTTGACCGCCCCGAGGTCGTCGAGGTCGCGCGAGATCGTGGCCTGTGTGGTCTCGATCCCGTGTTCCTCCAGCAGCTCGCGGGCGTGCTCCTGCGAGGCGATGTCGTGATCGAGGATCAGCCCGCGCAGCAGCCGCTGACGGTCGAGCTTCTCGACCTGCCGGGGGTGCAGCTCCGTCTCGCTCACTGGTTCTTCTCCGTCGCGGTCTTCGGTGACCGAAGACCGCTCCTCTCGCGTCGCTTCGCGCCGCTCACGAGGAGCTGCCCGTCAGCAGCTCGAGCAGCAGCGCCTTCTGCGTGTGGAGCCGGTTCTCCGCCTGGTCGAGCACCCGCGACGCGGGGCCGTCGATCACCTCGGCGGCGACCTCCTCGCCCCGGTGGGCGGGCAGGCAGTGCAGGAAGATCGCGTCGTCGGCGGCCAGGGCCATCAGGTCCGCGTCCACCTGGTAGGGGGCGAACAGCTGCACGCGTTCCTCGGCCTCGGACTCCTGGCCCATCGAAGCCCAGACGTCGGTGTAGACCACGTCGGCGCCCTCGACGGCCGCTGCCGGATCGTCGGTTATGAGGACCGCTGCCCCGCTGGCGCGGGCCGCATCCACGACCTCATCGGATGGGGCGTAACCATCCGGGTGTCCGATCCGGACGTCCATGCCGGCGAGCGCCGCGGCCAGCAGCAGGGAGTGCGCGACGTTGTTGCCGTCCCCGACGTAGGCCACCGCGACACCCTCGAGCCGTCCACGTTGCTCGCGGATCGTCTGCAGGTCGGCGAGGGCCTGGCAGGGGTGCTCGTGGTCGGTCAGGGCGTTGACCACGGGGATGGTGGCGATGTCGGCCAGTTCCTCGATGCGGTCGTGTCCGAAGGTCCGGACGACCAGCCCGTGGACGTACCGGGACATCACGGCCGCGGTGTCGGCGATCGTCTCGCCGCGCCCGAGCTGCAGCTCCTGCGCGGACAGCGGTAGCGGGTGCCCACCGAGCTCGGCGATGGCGACCTGGAACGACACACGCGTCCTGGTGGACGGCTTCTCGAACACCATCGCGACGGTGCGCCCCGCCAGGTCATCGCGCGTGCCGTCGCCGTCGCGTCGGGCGCGCTTCAGGTCGTCCGCACGGTCGAGGAGCCCGAGCAGCGTCGCGGTGTCGAGGTCGTTGATGCTGAGGAGGTGCTTCACCGCTGGCTCCTCTCCCCTAGGTGCTCGTCCAGGCGGGCCACCAGGTCGCCGGGATCGAACGGCTTGTCGAACACGTCGTCGGGCCCGAGGAGCTCCCGGCACCGCGCGGCGCCGTCGGGGTAGCCGGTGATGACGAGGACGGGCTGCGGCAGGCTCCCGCCGCCTTCCTCGAGCATCTGCTCCAGGACCCGGATGCCATCGACGTCCGGCATCATGATGTCGAGGACGACCGCGTCGGGGCGGCGCATCTGCAGCTTGACGAGCCCCACGAGGCCATCCGACGCCGCGACCACCTCGTAGCCGTGCTCGGGGAGGTAGGCCCCCAGGAACTGGACGACGGACTCGTCGTCCTCGATCACCAGCACGGTCCTCACCTGTCCTCCTCCCGTTCTGTGACCGTCTGGAGCGCGTCGGTGAGCGCGGCCACGGCCAGGTCGATCTCGTCGTCGGTGACGGTGAGGGGCGGGGCGAACCGGACCACATCGGGCGCCACCGCGTTCACGATGAGGTAGCGGTCCCGGCAGGCGGTCTCAACGCCGCCGGCGACGTCGGCATCCAGCTCGAGACCCAACAGGAGCCCGCGACCACGCACGCCAGCCGCGTACGGGATCTGACCGACGAGTCCCGCCAGACGCTCAGCCAGCCGCGCACCGGCCTCACGGGAGCGGGTCACGAGGTCCTGCCCCCGGATCGTCGCGATGACGGCGACGGCCGCCGCACACGACACCGGGTTGCCCCCGAACGTCGAGGCGTGGTCGCCCCTGCCGAACGCGTCGGCCGCGTCGCCGCGTGCCACGCACGCCCCGATCGGTAGCCCGTTCGCGAGCGCCTTGGCCAGGGTCATGACGTCCGGGGTGACCGGCGAACCCTGCCAGGCGAACCAGTCACCGGTGCGACCCATCCCGGTCTGCACCTCGTCCACGATCAGCAGCGCGTCGTGCTCGTCGCAGGCCTCGCGGGCCGCGATCAGCACCTCGTCGGGGACCTGACGGACCCCGCCCTCGCCCTGGATGACCTCGAGCAGCACGCCGGAGGTCCGTCCGTCGACAGCGCCCCGGACCGCGTCGGCATCGTCCCAGGCGACGTGGTCCACGTACCCGGCGAGCGGCTCGAACGGGGCGTGCTTGGCGGTCTGGCCGGTCGCCTCGAGGGTGGCGAGCGTCCGACCGTGGAACGAACCCGTGAGCGTGACCAACCGGTACTTGTCGGGGCTGCGTGCGAGCCCGTGCCGACGCGCCAGCTTGATCGCCGCCTCGTTCGCCTCGGCGCCGCTGTTCGCGAAGAAGACGCGGGCGTCGCCCCACCCCGCGATCTCGGCGAGCATCCCGGCCAGCTCGACCGGCGGCGGGGTGATGAACAGGTTCGAGGTGTGGGTCAGCCGCTGCGCCTGCGCGGCCACGGCCCCGGCGACCGCCGGGTGCGCGTGGCCCAGGCTCGTGACGGCGAGTCCGGACAGGAAGTCCAGGTACGGGCGGTCGTCCGTGTCGAACAACGCCGCGCCGTCGCCGCGGACGAACGCCAGGTCGGGCGTGCCGTACGTAGGCAGGATGTGCTCGTCCCACCTCTTGCGCAGGGCGTCGGTGGTGGTCATGCGCTGGTCCCGTCTGGGGTGATCATGGTGCCGACCCCTTCGTCGGTGAACATCTCGAGCAGGACGGCGTGTAGCACCCGTCCGTCGAGGATGTGCGCCTGCGGGACGCCTGCGCCCAGGGCCGCAACGATCGAGGCGACCTTGGGGCGCATCCCGGTGTGCAGGTCTCCCGCCTCGAGCTTGGCCGCCAGCTGCGCGTCCGTGGTCTCGCTGATGAGTGAACCCTCGTCGCCGAGGTCCTCGTAGAGACCGCTGACGTCCGTGAGGTACACGAGCTTCGCGGCCCCGAGCGCCGAGGCGATCGCCCCGCACGCGGTGTCGGAGTTCACGTTCCGATCGGCTCCGGCCTCGTCCCGTCCGACCGTCGCGACGACCGGCACGAACCCGTCGTCGAGCAGCCGGCGGATCACCGTGGGGTCGACGCGCTCGACCTCCCCGACACGGCCGAGGTCCTCTCCGTTGGGCCCGACCGCCGGCCGGACGCGCAGGAGATCCGCGTCCGTCCCGGACACCCCGACCGCCGGGGCGCCGGCGTCCTGTACGAGCTGGACCAGCTCCGGGTTGACCTGCCCGAGCAGCACCATCCGCACGACGTCCATGGTCTGGTCGTCGGTGACGCGCAACCCCCCGACGAAGCTCGACTCGAGCCCGAGGCGCTCGGAGATCTCGCTGATCTGCGGTCCGCCTCCGTGGACGATGACGGGACGCAGGCCCACGAAGTGCAGCAGGGCGACATCCGCCGCGAAGGACCGCTTCAGCTCCTCGTCGACCATCGCGTTGCCGCCGTACTTGATCACCACCGTCTGGCCGTGGAAGCGGGTGATCCACGGCAAGGCCTCGCGCAGCACCGCCGCCTTGGACTGGGCGGTACTGGTTCGCTCGTCGCTGGGAGCGACAGGTGGCATCAGCGGGACCGTCCTAGGTCGTGTACTCGGAGTTGAAGCGGACGTACTCGGGGGTCAGTTCGGCGGTGAGGAACGTGGCCTCGGCCTGACCGACGTGCAGGTCGATCGTGACCTTCACCTCGTCCTTCGACATCGCCGCGGCAGCCTGGCCGCGATCGAAGGCCGTCGCGACCCCGAACCGGCACACGGTGATCCCGCCGAAGCTGACCGCCACCCGGCCGGGATCGAACTCCACGTCGGTGGAACCCATCGCCGCCAGCACCCGCCCCCAGTTGGGGTCGGCGCCGCGCAGGGCCGCACGGAACAGGGTCGAGGCGGCGATCGCGCGGGCCAGGGTCACGGCGCCCCGCTCGTCGTGGGCGCCGGTGACGCGGACCTGCGCCGTGCGGGATACCCCCTCCCCATCGGCGACGATCGCCCGTGCCAGGTCGGCGCAGACGGCCTCGAGGCCGGTCCGGAACGCCGAGAGGCTCGGCGGGGTCGGGGCGCGTCCGTTCGCGAGGACGGCCACGGTGTCGTTCGTCGAGCCGCAGGCGTCGATGCTGATGCGGTTGAAGGTGCGGTCGACGGCCTGGCGGACCATGGGGCGCAGCACCGCCGGTGTCAGCGGGGCGTCGGTGGTGATCACCGCCAGCATGGTGGCCATCGCGGGTTCGATCATCCCTGCGCCCTTCGCCATCCCGCCGATCGTGCAGGACCCGCTGTCGTCGCGGACCTGGACCGCGACCTCCTTGATCGTCGTATCGGTGGTGGTGATGGCCTCTGCGGCACGACGGTTGCCGTCCGGCGACAACGCAGCAACCGCGGTGGGGATCGCGCTCAGAAGACGCTCGATCGGCACGCGCACCCCGATGATCCCCGTCGAGCACACCAGGACGTCGGTCGGCGCCGTCCCGAGCTCCCGCGCCACGACCTCTGTCGTGGCCTCGGCATCGGACAGACCGTCGGGTCCCGTGCACGCGTTCGCGTTGCCGCTGTTGATCACGACGGCTCGGGCGGAACCGTCGGCGACGTTGCGCTTCGTCACCACGCACGGAGCCGCCAACACGCGGTTCGTGGCGATCGTGGCCGCGGCGGTGCAGGGGCCGTCGGCGGCGACCAGGGCGAGGTCGGACCGTCCGGACGCTCTCAGCCCAGCGATGATCCCGCTGGCACGGAAACCGGGCGCCGCGCACACGCCGCCATCGACGCGTGTGAGCACGGAGCGGTTCAGCGGTCCGAAGGTCACGGGTACGTGCCCACGACGGTCAGCCCCAGGGCCTCGTCCAACCCGAGCATCAGGTTCGCGTTCTGCAGGGCCTGCCCCGCAGCACCTTTCCCGAGGTTGTCGATCGCGCTCGTCACGGTGACGCGGGCCGTCCGGGGGTCGGTGGTCGCGGACACCTGGCAGCCGTTGGAGCCTGCCACGGCCGCGATGTGGGGGAACGTGCCCGGGGGGAGCACGCGGACGAACGGCTCGTCCTCGTAGCGGTCGCGGAGGACCGTCTCGAGCTCATCGGTCGTTACCTCGCCCCTGGCCGTGCCGTAACAGGTGGCCAGGAGCCCACGTGCGACAGGCAACAGGTGTGGGGTGAAGCTGATGGCGCCCAGGTCGTCGCCCCCGAAGCTGGTCAGCCACCGCTCGATCTCCGGCGTGTGGCGGTGGCCGGGCGCCCCGTACGCGACGACGTCCCCGTGGACGTGCGGGTGGTGCAGGTGATCGCCGAGCCCGCGTCCCGCGCCCGACGTGCCGGACTTCGCGTCGACGATCACCGAGCCCGGTTCGAGCAGCCCCGCCAGGGGCAGCAGCCCCAGCAGCGCAGCCGTCGGGTAGCAGCCGGGGTTGGCGACGAGCGGGGCCGACGCCACCTGCTCCCGGGTGAACTCGGTCAGGCCGTACGCGGCGGCACGGGCGCCGCCCGGGGTGAGGTCCGGGTGGTGGTGCTCGTGGCCGTACCACTCCGAGAACTCGTCTGCCGGTAACCGGAACGCACCGGACAGGTCGACGACCGGGACCCCCGCATCGACCAGCGCACCGCCGAGCTCGATGGATGCCGCGTGGGGCGTGGCCAGGAACACCAGGTCAAGCTCGCCGAGCCGGTCCACGTCGATGCCGTCGAACGCGGCGTCGGTATCGAGGTTCGGGAACAGGGCGCGGATCGGCTCCCCCGCCTTCGAGTGCGCGGCGACCGCCCCGACCTCGATCGCCGGGTGGGCAGCGAGCAGCCGCAGCAGCTCCCCTCCTCCGTACCCGGAGGCCCCGACGACCCCGACCGTGTACGCCACTCTTCCACTTCCTGTCTCCGCACGGATCCCCACAGAGTATGCACGGGTCCGCATATCCATGCAACCCGTCCGCCCCCAGCGGCCTGTGAACCTAGAGCGCCACATGTGGCCGTCTGCGTTCACAAAGGGGTCGAGCGGGCTCGGATCCCACAGCCCGTGAACCGGGAGCGCCAGATGTGGCGCTCCCGGTTCACGAGCGCGAACGCGGGGCGGGTCAGCGGTAGCCGGGTGGGATCGGGGGGTCCTTGCGGAGCTCCTTCTTGCGGGCCTGCTGCCGCTTCTCCTCGAGCCGTCGTTCCTCGGACCCGCGCGTGGGCGTCGTGGGCTTGCGCCGCTTCGGGGGCCGGATCGCCTCACGGAGCAGGTTGCGGAAGCGCGCGACGACCGCCTGTCGGTTGCGCCCCTGGGTGCGGTACTCCGAGGAGGTCAGGATCAGGACGCCGTCGGTCGTGATGCGGTTGCCGAGCCGTTCGCGGACGCGTTCCTTCTGCTCGCGGGACAGCGCCTCGGTGGCTTCGAGGTCGAAGCGCAGCTCGACCTTCGTGGAGCTCGTGTTGACCTTCTGCCCCCCTGGTCCGCCGGAGCGGGCGAAGTTCAGCTCGATCTCGCGCTCGGGGATCCGCACGGACCGGGTGATACCGATGTCTGCCATCTCAACGCCTCAGCTCCGCGCCGAGCTCGGTGACCGACGCGGCCACGCCGTCGATCACCGTCTCCGCGTCCTCGTCGGTGAGCTGTCGGTCGTCGGCTTGGAGCCGCAGGTGGAACGCGAGACTCCGCCGCCCCTGCCCCACCTGCTCGCCGCGGTACTCGTCGAACCACCACAGCCCGTCGAGCAGCTCCCCCGCACCCGACCGCACGGCGTCCTCGATGCGCGCGTACGGCAGGTCGTCATCCGCGAGGACCGCCACGTCGACGCCCATCGCCTGGTGGCGGGCGAGCTCGCGTGCCCGCCGCGTGTCGAACGAGGTGTCGCGCAGGTGTGCCCACAGCGGGTCGAGGACGAGCTCCCCGATCACGGTGGTCTCCGGCAGGTCCCGGCGGTCGGCCTCGTCCGGGTGCAGCTGTCCGGCCACACCGACGAAGGTGCCCTCGTACGAGAGCACCGCGGTCCGGCCAGGGTGCAGCGCCGGGTGCTCATCGGCCGTCCGCTCCAGACCGACGCGGTCGCGGGTGAGCCGTCGGGCGGCCTCGTCGAAGAGACCCAGGACGTCGAACAGGTCCCAGGGCTCGTCCCGATCGAGCCAGTCCCGGCCGGCCCGCGCCCCGTACGCAACGGCGCCGAGGGTGAGCGGCTGGAACGGCAACGGGTCGCCGCTCTCGCGCGTCCAGCTGCCGGTCCACGCGCCCGGCAGCGCGGCCTCGAGCTCCCCGCCGGGGACGCGGAAGATCCGGCCGAGCTCGAACAGCGCGAGCCCCTCCCGACCGAGCCCGACGTTGCGTCGTGCCGAGCCGAGCAGCCCCTCGGCCAGGCCGGGGCGCATCGTGTCCGTGTCCTTCGCGACCGGGTTGTCGAGGCGTACCCGTTCGTCCTGCGGGAACAGCAGGGTGAGCGCGTCGGGCGCCACGAACGGACCGGTGTGTGCCTCGTGGAAGCCCCCGCCCGTCGCGGCGGTCCGCAGATCCCGTTCGGCGCGTTGCCGACGGTCGAGCCCACCCCGCAGCGCGACCGCGGGCAGGGATGCGGGGATGTTCTCGTAGCCGTGGAGACGGGCGATCTCCTCGGCGAGGTCCGCGGGCCGCGCGAGGTCCCCCCGCCAGCTGGGGGGTGTCGCTTCGAGGGTCGTTCCGTCGAGGATCTCGACCGCGATCTGGGCGCGTCTGAGCAGGTCGGCCTGTTCCTCGGTGGCCAGGTCCCGCAGGCCGAGGAACCGGGCGCACCACGACGTGTCGAGCCGGACGGGTTCCGGTGACGCCTCACCCTCGCCGCTGACGCGCACGCCGGCGTCGGTCCCTCCGGCCAGCTCGTGCAGGAGCTGCACGGCACGCGCCGCGGCGCGCCAGCTCCCGTCCGGGTCCACGCGCCGCTCGAAGCGGATGCTCGCCTCCGATACCAGCCCCAGCCGTCGCGAGGTCCGGCGGACGCTCGCAGGGTCGAACGCGGCGGCCTCGAGCAGCACGCGCTGCGTCGACGGTCCGACCTCGGTGTCCTCCCCGCCCATCACGCCGGCGAGCGCGATCGCCCGGTCCGCGTCGGCGATGACCAGGTCCGTCTCGAGCAGCTCACGGTCGTGCCCGTCGAGCGTCATCAGCCGCTCCCCTGGTTCGGCCCACCGGACCACGATCTCGGGGCCGTGGAGGGGGTCGAGGTCGAAGGCGTGCAGGGGCTGCCCGAGTTCCAGCATCACGTAGTTCGTGACGTCGACGAGGTTCGAGATCGATCGGATGCCACACACCTCGAGGCGACGGCGCAGCCACCACGGGGAGCGGTCGATCCTCAGGTCGTGGACGGCCCAGCCCACGTACCGCGAGCAACCCTCGTGCGCGTCGACCTTGACGGGGACATCCCCGTACTCCCCTCGCACGGTCTCGCTGCCCTCCCCAGGGCCCGGCGCCGTGGCGACCTCGGTGCCGAGGATCGCGGCCAGATCCCGCGCGATCCCGTAGACGCTGTGCAGGTCCCCACGGTCCGCCGGGATCGCGACATCGACGACCGGTTCTCCCAGCGGGAGGAGCTCGTGGATGTCCGTGCCGAGCGAGGGCCCGCCCGGTGCGTCGGCGTCCCCCAGCACCATGATCCCGCTGTGGTCGTCGGTGACCTGCAGCTCACGGGCGGAGCACAGCATCCCGTCACTCGTGATCCCGCGCATCTCCCGACGGCTGATCTCGAACGTCCCACCTTCCGCGGTCGGCAGGACCGCCCCGGGGACGGCCAAAGGCACCAGGTCACCCGCGGTGATGTTGCGTGCGCCAGCGAGCACCGTCCGTTCGCCGCCGCCGTCATCGACGGTCGCGACCACCAGCTTGTCCGCGTTCGGGTGGTCGGACACGTCGAGGACCCGGGCGACGACGACCCGCTCGACGCCGGCACCCGGCCGACGGACCTCCTCGACCTCGAGTCCGTTGCGCCCCATGACCTCGAGCAGCTCGTCGAGAGGCAGCTCGAACGGGACGTACTCACGCAGCCAGGACAGCGGCACCCTCATCTCAGAAAGTCTCCAGGAAGCGCGCGTCGTTCTCGTAGAAGCGCCGGACGTCGGAGACGTCGTGGCGGAGCATCGCGACCCGCTCGACGCCGATCCCGAACGCGAAGCCCGAGACGATCTCGGGATCGAGCCCGCACGCGGTGAGGACGTTGGGGTCGACCATCCCCGCACCGAGGATCTCGATCCAACCGGTCCCCGAGCACACCCGGCACTGGGGGTCCTCGCCCTCGCAGAACCCGCAGGACACGTCCACCTCGGCCGACGGCTCGGTGAACGGGAAGAACGACGGGCGCAGCCGCACCTCACGGCCGGCTCCGAACAGGGCCCGGGCGAACGCCTGGAGGGTCCCTCGTAGGTCGGCCATCGTGATGCCCTCGGCGACGGCGAGCCCCTCGACCTGGCGGAAGACCGGCGAGTGGGTCGCGTCCGGCGCGTCGTTGCGGTAGACGCGTCCGGGGACGACCACCGCGATCGGCAGGTCCTGGGACCGCATCACTCGGGCCTGCACCGGCGAGGTGTGCGTCCGCAGCAGCACGCCGGCGTCGGGGTCGACGTAGATCGTGTCCATCTCGAGGCGCGCCGGGTGGTCGGCAGGGATGTTCATGAGATCGAAGTTGAAGACCGCGTCCTCGATCTCGGGTCCGTCTGCCACCGAGTACCCGAGTCCGATGAAGGCCTGGACGATCTCCTCCTCGACCTGCGTGAGCAGGTGCGGTCGGCCAGGCGGGACCGTCCGGGCCGGCATGGTCACGTCGACCGCCTCCCCCCGGAGGCGTTCGCGGAGCTCGGCTGACGCCAGCGCGTCGCGGCGTTCCTGGAGCCGCTCCTCGAACACCTGCTTGAAGGCGTTGACCGCGGCGCCGAGCTCACGACGGAGCTCGGCGTCCAGGTCGCCGAGCTGGCTCTGGATGCCCGCGAGGCGGCTCTTGCGTCCCGTGTAGCGGACCCGGACGTCCTCGAGATCCTCCAGGTCGTCCGCCCTCCCCACCGCGTCCAGGGCGTCGCCCCGGAGTTGCTCGAGCTCCGTCGTCGAGGGGACGTCGCTTGCCACCTGCGCACTCCCGGTCGGGCGGGTCCGCGAGACTAGCGCTCGGTGTCTCTAGCCCCCGCCCTCGGTCGGCGGCATCTCCTCGACCGCGAGCTCGATCCCGCCGGTCGGCAACGCCACCTGGAACGTCGACCCCACGCCCTCCTCGGCGTCGACCCAGACCCGTCCACCGTGCGCCTGGACCAGCCCCTTCGTGATGTACAGACCCAGCCCGGTACCGGCGCGCTTGTTGCCCCGTCCGCGCGAGAACTTCGCGAAGATGGAGCTGCGCTGGTCCGCGGCGATCCCCGGACCCCGGTCGCGCACCCGGATCTGGACCTCCCCCGCACCCTCCTCGGCCTCGACGTCGATCGGACCTTCCGGTGCGTACCGCACCGCGTTGTCGACCAGGTTCGTGAGCACCTGCTCGAACTTGTCCGGGTCCAGGTAGAGGTCGGGGAGGTCCTCGGGGACGTCGAGGCGGACCTCAGGGCCGTCGTCGTGGTGGCGCGCCTTGTCGACGACGCGCTCGAGGATCGGCTGGATGTCGACCATCAGCCGGTGCAGCTGCACCCGGCCGGCGTCGATGCGCGCGACGTCCAGTAGCTCGGTGAGCAGCCGTGTGACACGGTCGGCGTCGGCGTTGATCGTCGCGAGCATCTGGCGCTTCTGGTCATCGCTGAACCGGTCCCACTTCGCGAGCATCGTCTTGGTGAACCCCTTGACACTCGATAGCGGGCTGCGGATCTCGTGCGACACGGTGGCGACCAGGTCGCTGCGGGCGAGATCGACCTGTTCCCGCCGGCCGGCGTGCCGGAACGTCAGCACCGCCCCACCGTCCGGGAGGAGGTTGCCGGCGACCGCCACGGGGCGGGTACGCCCGTCGGGCAGGTGGGCACGCAGGGTGCGCTCGGCCAACCGGTCGGCGACGTTCCCATCGGGCAGCAGACACTTCGTGATAGACGTTCCGGTGTCATCCCGGAGGTCCAGCACCTCGGGCAGGTGCTGGCCGACGGCATCCTCCCCGAGCCCGAGGAGCGACCCGGCCCGGGTGTTGCGGTGCCGGATCGTGCCGTCCGCGTCCACCACGACCGCGGCCTCGGGGAGCGTCTCGAAAGCGGCGAACCCGTCGCCCGGCTGGCCCCCGCCGGCGGCCGGTGCACTCATCGGGTCTCCTCCACCGTCCCCTGGCCGCGCGTGACCCGCGCGGCCGCGTACACCGCGACCGCCACGGCTGCGGCCAAGTTTAGGGACTCCACCGGCCCGTACACGGGCACCCGCGCGACGAGGTCCACGGCGCGCAGCACCTCGACGTCCAGTCCGTGTGCCTCGTTCCCGAAGAACATGGCGACGGGCGGGCTCAGGACATCCGACCGCTCGACGTCCACGTCCGCGGACGGGTCAAGCGCGAGGCACCGCTGTCCCCGGGCACGGCACGCTCCGATCACGGCCCTCGGATCGACGTCGACGACCAGCGGGACCCGGGCGACGGACCCAGCGGATGCCCGGACGGCCTTGGGGTTCCACGGATCGACCGATCCCCGCGCGAACACGACGCCCGCCGCGCCAGCGGCGGTGGCGGTGCGCACGATGGCGCCGGCGTTGCCGGGATCCGAGACCCCGCACAGGACCACCAACGTCCCGGTGCCGACCACGTCCTCGAGCTCGGCGCGACGCTGCCGTGCCACCGCCACCACCCCCTGGGGGGTGACGCTGTCCGCGAGCTTGTCGAGGACCTCGTCGGTGACCGTCGTGACCGGGACCGGGGCGTCGGGCAGCTGCGCGGCCGCCTCTGGGGTCGCGAACACCTCGACGATGTCCCCGCCACCGATGAGGTCGGCGACGTACCGGGGTCCCTCGATCAGGTAGCGGCCCTGCTGGTCGCGTTCCTTGCGTCGCGACAGCCCCGCGGCGGCCTTGACCCGCCGGTTGGCGGTCGAGTGGACGTCCGGATCCACCTCGGTCAGCTGGCCTTCTGCTCCTGGTCCAACGCGTTGCGGGCGACGTCCACCAGCTCACCGAAGGTGCCGGGATCGCGCACCGCGAGGTCGGCGAGGTTCTTGCGGTCGACATCGACCTGCGCGAGCTTCAGGCCGTGCATGAACCGGCTGTAGGACAGCCCCCGCTGGCGTGACGCCGCGTTGATGCGGGTGATCCAGAGCCGGCGGAAGTCGCGCTTGCGCTGCCGCCGGTCGCGGTAGGCGTACCGCTCGGCGTGCATGACCGCTTCCTTGGCGACCTTGAAGCGGCGGCTGCGGGCACCGCGGAACCCCTTCGCACGCTCCAGGATCTCGCGGTGCTTCTTCTTGCCGTGTACGCCTCGCTTGACGCGGGCCATGGGGGTCCTCCTACAGGTGGTACGGGGCGGTACGGGCGCGGTCGGATCCGCGCAGGGGAGACGCTCGAGGGGCGTCATCCTCGTTCCTGGCTACTCGTTCAGCAGGTTCTTGACCCGCTTGGCGGGGGTGTTCTCGAGGGTGTCGTAGCCCTTGAGCCGCCGCTTGCGCGAGCTGCTCTTCTTCTCGAGCAGGTGGGCGCGGTTCTTGCGGCGCGACCGCACCTTGCCGTTCTTCGTGACCTTGAAGCGCTTCTTGGCGCCACTGTGCGTCTTCTGCTTCATCGCTCGACACCTTCCGTGTCGTCGGCGTCCATCTGTCAGTCTTGCGGACGGTGCGGCTACTCGGATGCGTCCTTCTTGGGGGCCAGCACCATCACCATGTTGCGCCCGTCCACCAAGGGGGTGGACTCCACCGTCGCCAGTTCCTCCATGTCCTCGGCCAACCGGTCGAGGAGGCGCTTGCCGATCTCGGGATGGGTCACCTCGCGGCCGCGGAACATGATGGTCGCGCGGACCTTCGCGCCGTCCCTCAGGAAGCGCTCCACGTGCCCGGCTTTGGTGCCGTAGTCGTTGTCCGAGATCTTCGGCCGCATCTTGATCTCCTTGACCTCGATGCGGCTCTGCTTCTTGCGGGCTTCCTTCTCCTTCTGGGCCTGCTGGTACTTGTGCTTGCCGTAGTCCATCACGCGGGCCACGACCGGTTGTGCTTCGGCCGCGACCTCGACCAGGTCGAGATCCTGCTCTCGGGCGAACCGCAGGGCCTCCGCGAGCGGGACGATGCCGATCTGGTCGCCATCGGGTCCGATCAGGCGGACCTCCCGTTCGCGGATCTCCTCGTTCATGCGCGGGTCGTCTTCGTTGATGCTGGCTCCTCCTCGACCTGGTGACTGGTCTGATGCGTGTGATGCGGTCTGGAACGTGAGAACGGCGGCCACGTGGCCGCCGATGCCGACGCAGGGCCGGACGGGCCGGCCGGAGCGTGGGACCCGATCGAGCTGACCCGTCGGGTGGGAGGCGAGGCGGCCTCCACTTGCTGTTCGGTTGTCCGACGAGGCTACCAGCGAGGTCGGCAGGCAGCGACCGCCAGCCGGTCAGGCCGTCAGGGCGGCGCCTGGACCCGGGCTCGGGTCAGCGGCCAGGCACCCAGAGGCGGTCGCTCGGGGAGCTACCGCGCTGCTGCGGCGGCTGCTGGCCGGGGGCCTGCGCTTCGGCGGGGGGGTCGGGGGCGCTGGCGCGGCCCTCGCGGGGGAGGTCGCCCTCCTCGTCCTCGGGCAGCTTGCCCTCCTCGCGGAGCTCGTTCAGTTGCCCCTCGGCGTCGGTCTGTCCCTCGCGCAGCTGTGACAGCGCCTGCTCCATCTGCTCGGCGAGGCGCTCGTCGAGCTTGGGGCCCACCACCTCGGCGAGCGCGGCAGCCGCGTCGATCAGCAACCGGCCGTCACGCCGGCCGAGCTTGACCTCAGCGCCGCTGGCGAGCATCGAGAACGCCTGCGCGACGATCTCGGTGACATCGGTCTGTCGGAGCTGCGCGAGGTACTGGCGCACCTCCTCCTCCGTCGGTTGGCGGCCCTGGCCGGGCTGTCCGGCCGGGCCGGGTTGTCCGGCGGGGCCAGGCTGCGCACCCGGGCCAGGCTGCGCCCCGGCGCCGGGCAGGTCCTGCGGGATGTTGGCGTCGCTCACGGTGTTCCCAGGCGTCGCGTGCGGAGGGTCAGATGCTCAGGTGGTCCCGCTCGGGACCTCGGGCTCGTACTCGGCCATGCCCTGTCGGATGTCGTCGGCGTGCTCGTGGTGGGCGGGCTCCTCGCCGAACCGCGCCCCACGGTAGGCGTGGATCGTGACGGCGGTGCCGGTGAGGATGCCGAAGACGAACGCGAGCAGGATCCCCTGCGCGGAGCCCTTCGCGATCTCGGCCCCACCCCCGCCTTCGGCCGCGAGGACGGGCAGGGCTTGCAGCACGGCGAGCACCACGGTGGTTGCGGTGATGAACACGGTCCGTCGCACGGGTTCCTCCTGAGCGGTCAACGGCATCCTACAGACGCTCCCGGGACCTCCCGGGCTGAGCGTCATGGGGACGGTCACCCACGATCGACGGTCAGCCCACGATCTTGGTGATCGGGACCTCGAGGATCCCCGATGCGCCACGGGCCTTTAGCTCGGGGATCAGCCGGTTCACGCCGTCGGTCTCGACGACCGTCTCGACGGCGTAGCCGTCCTCGTGTGCGAGCTGGTTGATCGTGGGCGATCGCAGGCTCGGCAGCACGTCCAGCACCGACTCGAGGTCCTCGGCGCCGACGTTCAGCTTCAGCAGCACCCGTCCCCGAGCGTCGATCGCGCCGAGGAGGAGCGTGCGGATGTCCTCCATCGCAACGCGCTTCTCGGGGTCCTGGGCTGCCTGCGGGTTGGCGATCAGCTCGGTGCGGGACACCAGCAGCTCGCCGATGATCTTCAGACCGTTCTTGCGCAGGGTCGACCCGGTCTCGGTGACATCGACGCACGCGTCCACGATGTTGCCGACCTTCGCCTCGGTCGCGCCGTAGGACAGGAACACCCGGACCTTCTTGCCCCGGTCCTCGAAGAAGCGCTTGGTGAGCTCGGGGAGCTCGGTGGAGACCTTGAGCCCGTCGGGCAGGTCCTCGACCGACTCCCAGTCGGAGTCCTGCGGCACGGCCAGGACCACCCGGATCGGGTTGGAGGTGCGCTTGGAGTACTCGAGCTCGCACAGGCTCTCGACCTCGGAGGAGGTCTCCTCGATCCAGTCCCGCCCCGTGATGCCGAGGTCGAAGAACCCCTCCTCGATGTACCGGGGGATCTCCTGCGGTCGCAGGATCGCCACCTCGTCGATGCGTGGGTCGTTGATGCGCCCGAAGTAGTCGCGATCGCTGGAGCGGTGCAGCTTCAGGTCGGCGTCGCGGAGCAGCTCGAGGGTCGCGGCCTCGAGCGAGCCCTTCGGGATCACGAACTTCAGCATCAGGTGTCCTCGGTGTCGATGCGGGCCAGGAGGTTCGCGGTCTCGATCGCGGCGAGCGCGGCCTCGGCCCCCTTGTTGCCGTGACCCCCGCCAGCGCGCGCCATGGCCTGCTCGTGGGTGTCGGTGGTCAGGACACCGAACGCGACGGGGATGCCGTGATCGTAGGCGACCTGGCCGACCCCCCGAGCCGCTTCACCCGCCACGAAGTCGAAGTGGGGGGTGTCACCCCGGATCACCGCACCCAACGTGACGATCAGGTCGTAGCGGCCGGTGGCGGCGAGCCGACGAGCGACGACCGGCAGCTCGAACGCGCCCGGGACCCAGTGGACATGGATGTCGTCCTGCGTCGCGCCCCGTTCGACCAGCGCGTGGACGGCGCCCTCGGCGAGGAGCTCGACGACGTCGGCGTTGAACCGCGCCGCGACGACGGCGGCGTGCAGCCCCGTCGCGTCGATGTCACCGGAGAACCCCGGGGTCCCCTCCTTCACGTGCCGTCACCCTGCGGGCGGGCGGGCACCACGGGCGCGAAGGCGAGACCCTCGCGGGCGACCTCGGCCTGCCGGGCGAGGTCCCCCACCCCCGTGGACGCGACGGTCTCGTCCGAACCGGTGAAGACGTGCCCGAGCTTGCGTTCCTTGGTCTCGAGGTAGAACGCGTTGGCGGGGTTGGACCGGACCTCGAGCGGGACCCGGTCGATGATCTCGAGCCCGAAACCCTCGAGCCCCGCACGCTTCGCCGGGTTGTTGGTGAGCAGCCGCAGCGACGACAGGCCGAGGTCGGCCAGGATCATCGCCCCGGTGCCGTAGTCGCGGGCGTCCGCCGGCAGGCCCATCGCGAGGTTCGCCTCGACCGTGTCCTTGCCCTCGTCCTGGAGCTGGTAGGCCTGCAGCTTGTGCATCAGGCCGATCCCGCGGCCCTCGTGGCCGCGCAGGTACACGACGACCCCAGCGCCCTCTTCGGAGATGCGGGCCATCGCGAGGTCGAGCTGCGACCCGCAGTCGCAGCGCTGCGACCGGAACACGTCGCCGGTGAGGCACTCCGAATGCATGCGCACGAGGACATCCTCGGCCCCCTCGGCCGGTCCGTAGACCAGCGCGACGTGGTTCAGCCCGTCGGCGAGCGATTCGTAGCCGATCGCCCGCCAGTCCCCGTACGGGGTCGGCATCCGCGTCTCGACGACGCGCTTGACGAGGCGCTCCCGGTCGCGGCGGTACGCGATCAGGTCCGCGATCGTGATCAACGGGAGGTCGTGCTCCTGGGCGAAGTCGCGCAGCTCCGGGAGCCGGGCCATCGACCCGTCCTCGTTCACGATCTCGCACAGCACGCCCGCCGGGTACAGACCCGCCAGGCGCGCGAGGTCGACGGCGGCCTCGGTGTGGCCGGGCCGGCGCAGGACCCCGCCCTCGTGGTAGCGCAAGGGGAAGATGTGGCCGGGACGGGCGAGATCCTCGGGGCCTGCGTCCGGATCGAGGATGCGGCTGATCGTGGTGGCGCGATCCCCCGCGC
Source organism: Actinomycetota bacterium (assembly GCA_019347855.1). Next base: position 1,396 of record JAHWKO010000015.1, on the reverse strand, counting down.
TGATCCCGGTCGACACCCCGTCCCTGGCGTCCACCGACACCGTGAACGCGGTGCGGTGGGACTCGGTGTTGTCCGCCACCATCAGTGGGAGCTCCAGCTCGTCCAGACGCTTCCCCACCACGGGCATGCAGATCACGCCGCTCGTGTGGCGCACGAAGAACGCGATCGCGTCGGGCGTGACGTGCTCAGCGGCCATGATGAGGTCGCCCTCGTTCTCCCGGTCCGCATCGTCGACGACGACGACGATCCCGCCCTCACGGATCGCCGCGACCGCGCTGTCGATGTCCGCGAAGCCCTCTGCGCTCACGGTCCGCCGCTCCCTCGCTGCAGGTGGCGTCGGACCTCCGCCTGCGCGATCTCGCTCACGTACCGGCGCACGTACTTCCCGATGATGTCGGCTTCGAGGTTCACCCGGTGGCCCGGTTCGAGGTCGCCCAGGGTGGTGACCTCGCAGGTGTGTGGGATCAGCCCCACCCGGAACACGTCCTCATCGATGTCCACAACGGTCAGGCTGACCCCCTGCACGGCGACCGATCCCTTGGGGACCAGATCGCCGGCGACCTCGGGGGGTGCCTGGACCGACAGGAACACCGTGCCGGGCTCGGCTTCTCGTGCCACCACGGTACCCACCCCGTCGACGTGCCCCTGCACGACGTGACCTCCGAACCGTCCGTCCGCGGCGAGGGGGCGTTCGAGGTTCACCGGGTCGCCGACCGCGAGCTCGGCCAGGGCCGTCGCCCGCAGGGTCTCAGCCATGAGGTCGGCAACGAACGCGCCGTCATGCAGGTCGGCGACGGTGAGGCAGCACCCGGCGACCGAGATGGACGATCCCAGGACGGCGTCCTCGACCACGGTCCGGCAGGCGATGGTGAGGCGGGCGCGTCGTCCGTGACGCTCGAGCTCACGGACGGTGCCGACCTCCTCGACGATCCCGGTGAACATCAGGTCATCCTCCGTCGCGGATCGGTCGGAGCTCCAGTTCCAGGTCGGGCCCGTACCGGGTGGTGGTGTCCAGCCGCCAACGGATGGCGGGGCTCGGGGCCGGCCCCCCCACCGCGGCCAGCCCGTCGGCGGCCAACACGGCCGGGGCGACGTGCAGGACCAGACGGTCGACGAGCCCCGCGCGGAGCAGCGCCCCGGCCACGGTGGGGCCACCCTCGCACAGCACGCTGCGCACGTCCCGGGCGAACAGCGCGTCGAGCGTCGCCGACGCGTCCACACCCTCGCCATCGCCGGCTCCGGGGACGGTGACCACCTCGACCCCGGCGCCGTCGAGCTCGCGGCGCCAGCCATCCGGGGCGCCGGCGGCGGTCACCACCACGGCGCCCTCGCGGACCACCGCGGCGTCCGCCGGGGTCCGTCCGCGCGCGTCCAGCACCACGGGCCGCGGCTGCCC
>JAHWKO010000014.1 GCA_019347855.1 Actinomycetota bacterium | reverse complement strand
GCTCGATCGAGTGCGCCCTGCACGGGTCCACGTTCAGCCTCGACGACGGACACCCGGAGGCGCTGCCCGCCACCCACCCGGTGCCCGTCTTCGCCACCGAGGTCGCCGACGGCGACGTCCGCGTCGACCTCGGCGACCAGCTCAACGACGCACCGATCCCTGAACACTGATGTGGGCGGCCTTACCAGATGCTGCTACCGCCCTCCGGGCTACTTGAGCAGCAGAGACGAACCAGAAGACCCTGAGAGAACTGGAGATGTGAGATGGCGTTCCTGGAGATCCGAGACCTCGAGGTCGAGGTCGACGGCAAGCCGATCCTGAAGGGGGTCAGCCTCGACGTCGAACGGGGCAAGACCTACGCCCTGATGGGCCCCAACGGCTCCGGCAAGTCCACGCTGGCCTACGCGATCGCCGGCCACCCGGCCTACGAGGTCACCGGCGGCACGGTCACGCTCGACGGCGAGGACGTGCTGGACATGGAACCGGATGAGCGCGCCCAGGCCGGCGTGTTCCTGGCGATGCAGTACCCGGTCGAGATCCCGGGCGTGTCGCTGACGAACTTCCTGCGGCTCGCGCTGAACTCGGTCACCGGCGAGGACATCCCGGTCCGGGAGTTCATGTCGCGCCTGAAGGAGCAGATGGCGTTGCTGGACATGGACGAGAAGTTCCTCCAGCGCAACGTCAACGAGGGCTTCTCGGGCGGTGAGAAGAAGCGCTTCGAGATCGTGCAGATGGCGTTGCTCCGCCCGACCATCGCGGTCCTGGACGAGACCGACTCCGGCCTGGACATCGACGCGCTGCAGACCGTCGCCGAGGGGGTCAGCGACCTCCAGGGGCCGGACATGGGCGTGCTCCTGATCACCCACTACACCCGGATCCTGCGCTACATCACGCCCGACGAGGTCCACGTCATGTTCGACGGGCGTATCGTGAGATCCGGCGGTCCGGAGCTCGCCGACGAGCTCGAGGACACGGGCTACGAGGACATCCGTGCCGAGGCCGGCGCCGAACCCGCCGCTTGAGGAGCCGTATGGATCACTTCGACGCCCAGACCGTCAAGAAGGACTTCCCGACCCTGCGTCGGGAGGTCCACGACGGACGTCGACTCGTCTACCTGGACTCCGCAGCGAGCTCGCAGACGCCCCAGTCCGTCATCGACGCGATGGATGACTACTACGAGCAGCACCGCAGCAACGTCCACCGCGGCGTCTACCAGCTCGCCACCGAGGCCACCGACCTGTACGAGCGAGGCCGGACCCGTGTCGCCGAGTTCGTCGACGCGCCGGTCGAAGGCACCGTCTTCACCAAGAACTGCACCGAGGCGATCAACCTCGTCGCGTACAGCTACGTCCGGCGCCGCCTCGGACCGGACGACGTGCTGCTCACCACCCAGATGGAGCACCACGCCAACCTCGTCCCGTGGCAGCAGGCCGCAGCCGACGCCGGCTTCGAGATCCGCTACCTGCCGGTCACGCCCGACGGGTACCTCGACCTCGAGGCGTTCCCCCGCTACATCGCCGACGGCAAGGTCGCCTTCTTCGCCGTGAGCCAGATGAGCAACGTGCTCGCGACCGTGAACCCGGTCGCCGAGATGGTGGCCCAGGTCAAGGACGCCAACCCGTCGTGCAAGGTGCTGGTGGACGGGGCGCAGTCCGTCCCGCACATGCCCGTGAGCTTCCGCCAGCTGGGCGCCGACTTCCTCGCGTTCAGCGGCCACAAGATGTGCGGCCCCACCGGCATCGGCGTGCTCGCCGCCGACCCCGAACTGCTCGAGGAGATGCCGCCGTTCCTCACCGGTGGCGAGATGATCCTCGACGTGACGCTCGACGGGGCAACGTGGAACGAGATCCCCCACAAGTTCGAGGCCGGCACGATGATGATCGCCGAGGGCGCCGGACTGGCTGCGGCGGTGGACTACCTCGACGATCTCGGGATGGACGCCGTCCGTGCGCACGAGGTCGAGCTGACCCGAGCGGCGCTGGACGCGCTCGGGGAGGTCGACGGCGTGACGGTCCACGGACCGACCGTCGCCGAGGACCGGGGCGGGGCGATCTCGTTCGCGATCGACGGCCTGCACCCCCACGACATCGGCACGATCCTCGACCGCGAGGGAGTCTGCGTGCGCGTCGGGCACCACTGCGCCAAGCCGCTGCTGCGATGTCTCGGCGTGAACTCGACCGCCCGTGCCAGCTTCTACCTGTACAACGATGAGGACGACATCGCACCGCTGATCGACGGGATCCGTACCGCGCAACGTTTCTTCGGCACGGTCCCGTCCACGCCGCCGTCCACCCCGCCGGAGGAGGTCCGGCCCACCACCGCAGCAGGAGGCCCAGCTTGACGCTCGATGACCTCTACCAGGAGATCATCCTGGAGCACTACCGCAGCCCGAAGAACCGGGCTCCGAAGCTCGAGGGTGAGGACGTCCACGTCCACCACTCCAACCCGCTGTGCGGCGACGAGCTCGACCTCCGGGTCGACGTCGAGGACGGCAGGGTGCACGCGCTCGCCTTCGATGGCGACGGCTGCTCGATCAGCCAGGCGTCGACCAGCGTGATGACCGAGACCGTCAAGGGCCGCGAGCTCGACGACGCACTGGAGCTCGCCGAGCAGTTCCGCCTCATGATGCACGGCGAGGAACCCTCGCGTGCCGACGACCTCGGCGACGGCGTCGTCTTCCAGGGCGTCGCCAAGTTCCCCGTCCGCGTCAAGTGCGCCCTGCTGGGCTGGATGGCCCTGAGGGACGCGCTCGAGACGTTCCGCAGCGGCGAGTCCGAGAGCCACGTGACCCACGAACACGAGGAAGCCTGATGAGCACCAACGCTTACGAGGACGTCGCGAACCCGGCGGTGGAGCCGACCGTGGGCGAGTCCACCGTCGACCGGCAGCGTCTGGCGGACAACACGCCCGGGGAGGACGAGCTGACCGAGTCGCTCGACGAGACCGTCGACGACGAGGACCTGGTGATCGAGGACGACGGCATGCCCTCGACCGGCACGCTCCGCGAAGCGATGAAGGCCGTCATCGACCCCGAGATCGGCTACAACGTCGTCGACCTCGGCCTGGTCTACGACGTCGAGAAGGACCGCCCCGGCCACGTCCAGGTCACGATGACGCTGACCTCGATGGGGTGCCCGCTCACCGAGCTGATCCACCAGCAGGTCTCGGTGATCCTCGGCACGCTGCCGGGGGTCGAGGAGGTCGACGTCGAGTTCACCTTCACACCCCCGTGGAGCCCCGAGATGATGTCCGAGGACGTCCGCTTGGAACTCCGCGCCATGGGGATGAACGTGTGATCGTCGGCTGTCGCTCGCTTCGCTCGGCTTCGGCGCCTGCGGCGCCTGTCGCAGGCGACTTCCCGCCGAGCGAACCCGTCGGCGGGAAGGTCGCCGACGATCACGTGTGACCCGGGTTGCGCTCGCGCCGCTCCGCTCGCGTCTTCGGCACCGCTTCGCTACGGATCGTCGGCTGTCGCTCGCTCGCTGCGCTCGCTCGTCTTCGGCGCCTGCCGGCGCCTGTCGCCGACGATCCCCTCGCCCGTATCCCGCTAGCGGTTTATACGGTTAGTACTTCTGAGGAAGCCTCAGGCGCGTTCGGTCGTTGAACTAGGTGAAGTGCACGTTCCCTGTCAGATCTCGGAGGTCCGATGAAGCCGCTCGTCGAACGGCGTGAGCCGCTCACGAACGAGGAGATCGCTCGCTACAGCCGCCACCTGATCATCCCCGACGTCGGGGTCGCCGGTCAGGAGCGACTGAAGGCCGCCCGCGTGCTGCTCGTCGGCACCGGTGGTCTCGGTTCGCCGCTGGCGCTGTACCTGGCGGCTGCCGGCGTGGGGACGCTCGGACTGGTCGACTCCGATGTCGTGGACGAGTCCAACCTCCACCGTCAGATCATCCACGGTCAGTCCGACCTCGGTCGTTCGAAGCTCGATTCGGCACGCGACGCCATCGCCGAGATCAACCCCTTCGTGAACGTGGAGCTGCACGACACGTACCTCACCAGCGAGAACGCGCTCGAGATCATCGCCGACTACGACCTGGTCATCGACGGGACCGACAACTTCCCGACGCGCTACCTCGTGAACGACGCCTGCGTGCTGCTCGGCAAGCCGAACGTGTACGGCTCGATCTTCCGGTTCGAGGGGCAGGTCGCCGTGTTCTGGGCGCAGGAGGGTCCCTGCTACCGGTGCATGTTCCCCGAGCCCCCTCCTCCGGGGATGGTCCCGAACTGTGCCGAGGGCGGCGTGCTCGGTCTGCTCTGCGGGTCGATCGGGACGGCGCAGGGCACCGAGGCCGTGAAGCTGATCGCCGGGATCGGCGAGCCCCTGGTCGGACGGCTGCAGCTGTACGACGCGCTCGACGCACGGTGGACCAACGTCAAGGTCACGAAGGACCCTGACTGCCCCGTGTGCGGGGACGACCCCACCGTCACCGAGCTGATCGACTACGAGGAGTTCTGCGGGGTCCCGGCCCATGACCGGGAGGAGATGATCGACGACCTCGTCGACCTCGAGGTGCTGCCGAGCGAGTACGAGGATCGCAAGCACGACGTCGTCCTGCTCGATGTCCGCGAGCCCCACGAGTACGAGATCAGCCGCATCCCCGGCGCCACGCTGATCCCGAAGGGATCACTGCCCGAGAAGCTGCAGGAGCTCGACGACTCCAAGGAGTACGTCGTGCACTGCAAGTCCGGGGCGCGGTCGCTCGAAGCCACCGAGCTGTTGCGCAACGCCGGGTTCAGGGCCCGCTCCATGCGCGGCGGCATCAACGCCTACGCGCGCCAGGTGGACACGAGCATCCCCACCTACTGACCGTCGAGTGTCCGGAGGGTCCAGCTGGTTGGACCCAGCGGACACTCGACGTGGGGGAGTGGTGGTTGTCCACAAGCTGAGCGGGTCCGCACCAGCGGTCGGGGCGTTGTCTGGTCAGCATCGGTCCGTCGCGCCCGCACGGGTGCGGGGATCGAGGGGACCGATGGGTGCATGGGACGAGTGGGTCGTCGAGCTGCTGAGAGCAGGAGCCGACCTGGACCTCCGGATCGACGGTGAAGCGATCCCGAGGTTCATCGCTATCGAAGGAGAGCGGCCGCTGGTGGTCGCGGACGTCCGGCCGTTCCCGAAAGGTCGCTACCACGATCCCTTGATCGAACTGATGGCTCTGGCGGTGCCCATGGGTGCGGACCGGGTCGCGGTGGGGATCACCGGGCGGGTGGCCTCGCTCGAGGACCCGATCCCGCCGGTCGTCGATGGCGTCGGGGACCTGCGACAGCGGGTGTTGGTCATCGAGCTGGTCGATGGGCACCGGCAGCCCGCTCGAGCGTCCACCGTCCTGGTCCCGTTCGACCTCGCGGGCGGCGAGGTGAGGTGGCATGCGCCGTTCGACCCGGGACCCGGCGAAGGCTGGATCCCCGCCGCGCTCAGCCTGCTGGTCGACCGCCGAGACGAGATGGACGTGCGCCCGGGCGACGTCCTGGAGCAGGCCGAACGCTGCGCCATGCTCGGGCACAGCCTGACGTTCGAGGCGGAGGCCGCGGCCCGCTTCGGTCTCGTGATCGGACCGCTCGTGTGACGGGCCGTTCGGGGCGTCGTACGACAGCGTGTAGGTCTGCGCTAGCGTCCGTGACACGCCCGTCCCCTTCCTGTGGATGCCGATGGCCCGGATCCCTCCGATCGTCGACGCTGACTGGCTGGCGGCGCGGCTCGATCGCGTGGTCGTCGTGGACGTCCGGTGGGAACCGGGTTCCGACGGCCGGACCGGTTGGGAGGCGTACCTCGAGAGCCACATCCCCGGCGCGGTCTTCGTCGACCTCGAACGCGACCTGAGCGGAACGGCCGGGCGGGTGGTCGGGCGGCACCCGCTGCCCGACCCTGAACGGTTCGCCGGGACCATGCAGCGCCTCGGCGTCAGCGACGGCGACACGGTCGTGGCGTACGACGACGCCGGCGGCGCCCACGCTGCGCGGCTGGTGTGGATGCTCCGGGTCACCGGGCACGAGGCTGCCCTGCTGGACGGTGGGCTCGATGCCTGGGGACGTGACCTGTCTGGCGCGGTGACCGTGCGTCCGCAGGGGGACTTCCCGATGGCGGCGTGGCCGGAAGACGCGCTGGCGGACGCCGACCTGGTGGACGCGCTGCGTGAGCGTGACGATGCCGTCGTGATCGACGCTCGCGACGCCGACCGCTACCGGGGCGAGCGTGAACCCTACGACGAGAAGGCAGGGCACATCCCCGGTGCCGTCAGCGCCCCGTACGAGGACAACCTCGACGCCTCGGGTCGCTTCGCCCGCCCCGAGCAGCTGAAGGATCGTTTCGCGTCGCTCGGGACGGACGAGGCGGACGAGGTGGTCGTCTACTGCGGCTCCGGGGTGACGTCGTGCCACACGCTGCTCGCCCTGGAACGGGCGGGTATCGAAGGGGCCCGGCTGTACGCGGGGTCGTGGTCAGGGTGGTCGACCGACGAGGACCGTCCGATCGCCGAGTACCCTAGCGACGAGGCGTGACTCGCCGGTAGTGGCGCCACGCCACGACGGGCAACCAGATGGTCGCGGCGGTCCACGTCGCGACCTCGATCACCGCCACGACGAGGTCGCGGTCCCCGGTGGCCACGACGACGACCATCGTCACGAGCGAGGCGAGCGCCACGACGACCGCGAGCCCGAGCCACACGGTCGCGGTCACCCGCGGGCTCATCCGCCCCCGCCGCTGTCGCTGCCGCCGCCGTTGCCGCCGCCGTCGGAGCCACCACCGTCCCCGCCGCCGCCCTGGGGGCTGCCGTCCTCGGTGGGGGTGGGGGAGGGCTCGGGGCGGGGCTCGCCGGTCCCGCGCTCCACGATCCGCAGCGGTGCTTCGTACCGGGTGAAGATGCGCTCGCGCTCCTCGTCCCCGCCCGTGTCGATCACACGGGTGACCACCACGTCGAACCCCGTACCACCGCTCTGGACGACCCGCTCGGAACCGCGCGGGAGGTTGGGGTTGTCCCGGTAGATGGTCCGGCTCGAGCGGTAGTTGTGCGGCTCGCCGTGGATCGCGCTGACCTGGCGTCCGCCGTTGTCCCCGAACAGCGAGACCGTGATCGACGTCCCCGTGTACGACGTGTGGATGAACAGGCCCTTGTCGGTGTCGTTGCGGATCCGCAGGTCCACCGAGGGGTAGTAGAGGGTCCCTTCGCGCCCCATCGGATAGCGCGAGATGTAGTAGCTGTGCGCCTTGTGCTCGAGGATCTCGATCCCCGCGAAGAACGAGGCGTTGTACATCGTGGTCGCGAACTGGGAGACGCCGCCACCGACCTCGTCGACGTACTCGCCCCGGACGATCGTGCCGTCCGCGACGAAGCCCTTGGCCCGGGTCCGCTCGCCGACGTGCTCGTTGACCGAGAACTCGTCGCCGGGCTCGAGCACGGCGCCCCGGACGATATCGGCCATCCGGTGGATGTTCGCGACGCGGTTCGCGCAGCACGCGTGGTAGGTGGTGAAGGTCCCGATCAGGTCGGTGACCCCGAGGCTCTCGGCCTCGTCCGACGTGATGTCCGGTTCCTCGACGACGAGGTCGAGGTCGGCCTCGCGGGTGGCGGTGGCCATGAGTTGGGAGAGCTGGTCGGCAGCCCGTTCGGCGTCGAACGTGTACCCGTTCTCACCTGGCACGACGCGGAGCTCCGCCGGCTTGGGTTCCCACGTGACGTCGCTCTGGTCGTCGAACGTGGTGAGCCCCCCCATGACCTCGAAGGTGGCATCCACCGGTTCGACGTTGAGGGCGTCCAGGTGGGGCTCGAACGCTGCACCCACCGCTTCGCTGGGCGCGCGCAGTTCGAAGGTCGCCTCGTCGCCGGAGCCCACGACCTCGCCCGCGACGAGGGGGGCGAGCTCGGCGGGTGAGAACGTGACGGTCGCGCCGTGCTCGGCGGTGAGTGTCAGTGGCCCCTCGAGCGCCTCGCGGGCCTGCGCCGCCACCTGCTCGACGTCCGCGGGCCCGACGGGTGGTTCGATCGTCTCGGTGGGTAGCTCGAAGGACTCGGAACCGGCCTCACGGATCGCGCCGACGGCGCGGTCCACCGCCTCCTCGGTGAGTACCTGGACGCCAGGCGCCGGCGGCTGCGATGTCACCTGCAAGGTGTCGGGATCAGCGCTCACGGAGCCCGGGAAGGACTCGGTGTCGACCTGGTCGGCGACGTCCACGACCCAGGCCTGGACCTCGCCCCGCTGGAGGTCGTCGGCCAGCTCGACCGTGACCTCCCGCCCGAACCTCGCGACCACGTGGGACCAGGACGAGGTGAACGGGTCGCCGGTGCGGCCGACGGCGTAGGCCGCGTCGACGGCCGCCTCGAGATCCGCGCCGTAGGTGTCGTCCCCCGGGGTGAGGACGAACTCCTCCTCCTCGTGGGTGAAGGTGATGGTCTCCTCGCGGCGCTCCGATACGAGCGTCGCCAGTCGTTCCCGCGTCGCCTCACGATCGAGGCCGCCCACGTCGACGGTCGCGACCGAGACGCCCGGCAGGACCTCGCCGCGGTGGACCAGCCGGATCGTCCCCACGACGACGAGGATCGCCAGCAGGACCCCGCCGACGATGACCGCGGCGCGGCGCCATCCGGACCTCCACGAGGACGATCGCCCGGTCGCGGTCTCGGTGTCGGCGCCGGAGGACGCGGTCGGCTGCTCCAGCTTGCTCATGCGTGTACGGCCCCATCGAGGAGGAAGAGGGACAGGGGGTGCAACGACATCCAGGCGTCCCGTTGTTCCGCGAACGCGGACCGTTCCGACGGTACCAGGCGGTGGTGCGCCCGACCGATGGCCCTCACCACCAGCGCACCCAGCGCCCGTGCCAGTCACACGTCAGGATCGTGCGCCGCTGCGGCGGTCCGGAGCCGTCCCCGATCGACAGCGTGAGCTCCGGCGCGGAGGTGACCCCGCGCGGCTCCTCGAGGCGGAGGTACGCGAACGGGGCCTGCGCGGTGGCCTCGCGCAGGCTGCGTTCGACGATGTCCTCGAACCGGTTCTCGGTCTCGACGTCCAGCATGTACGCCACGATCGAGTGGAACAGCACGGTGGTCACGCCTTCCACCGGGTGGGCGTGCTGCGCGGTCCACTCCACCAGGTCCCCGCTGTCCAGCCGGGCGGGCGTGGCAGCTGCCACCTCGAGAGCCTCCCGTAGGCGGCGGTGCCGATCGTGCTCGTCGGGCCACACGAACGAGGTCAGGAGCCTCGCCCCCTCGGTCGTTGTGGGGTCGATCGGGTGCAGATCGACCCCACGCCGCTCGCTCACCTCGACCGTCGGCGGTACGAGGGTCGTGGGCACCGACCCCTCCGCTGCGGTCTCGAGGAACGGCCCGCCAGCCGGGCCCCAGGTCGGTCCGCCCAGGTAGCGGTACCGGTACCGGTCGAAGCGCAGGTTGAGGCCGGCCGACGCCCCGACCTCGAGCAGACGCAGCGGCATCCCGAACGACGCGGCAGCGACCATCCCCGGCAGCAGACCGACGCACCGACCGACCTCGTTCGTCTGGAGGCGGTTGGCCTCGACGAACGCGGTCACGCGCTCCTCGTGCTCCACGAGGTAGGCCAGTGCGAGCGCCCCCGGGGCCCCTTCGTCGGCGGGCCTGGGATCGTCGACCGCGGTCGGGAACCAGGCCGCGTGAGGGAGCGACGGGTCCTCGAGCGCCGCGTGGTGGAGGGCGGCGACGAGCAGCAGGCGGGACTCCTGGACCGTCCTGCCGGGCACGTCGAGCAGCCGAGGGATCACCCCACCGTCGAACCGTCGCTCGGCGGCTCCGGCCAGTCCGGCGAGCAGACGCTCGTAGAGGGCGGACCGGCCGCGCACGTGCTCCGCCTGTTCGCGGAGCACCTCTGCCGCCCGTGCCGCATCCACCCCTCGGGACCTCCCGTCCGGTGTCACGGGGTCACCGTAGCCTCGACGTGTGGCCCGACCCCTGGGAGCGAACACGTGGATCTCGACGGCTACACGCCCGCGCAGCAGCGGTTGCTGCGCGAGCTCCTGGCGGTCGAGGCGTCGCGCCCACCCGTCGACCACGACCTCGCGGGCAGGTTGCGGGACCACGTCGAGCACGGCATCGCCGACGCGGTCTCGACCATCCCCGACGGCGAGCAGTTGCGGCTGCACAAGTCCGCGCTCGCGGCCCTCGCGTGCGACGGTCGCTACCTCGACCAGCAGGCGACCCCCTTCGCGTGGAACGTCCCGGTGTTCCGCGGGAAGCTGGCCCACCGGGCGATCGAGCTCGACTGGCGCTCGGCGCGCGAGCACGATCCCGAGCGGCTGGTCGACCGAGCCTGGGACGAGCTCGTGGATGAGTTGGGGGTCGGGGCGTTCCTGGCCGGGCTCGGCGACCTGGACGTCGCCGCCCTGCGATCCGAGGCACAGCACCTGATCGCCGACGTCCGTGACACGTGGCCGACGATCCCCGGGGCCTGGAGCCCCCGTACGGAACGCTCCGTCGCGGCGACCTTCGCAGGCGGCGCGGTACAGGTACGGGGGACCACGGACCTGACGATCGGGCGAGTCAGCGGGTCGCAACGGCAGATGCTCGTGGTTGACCTCAAGACCGGGTGGCGGCGCCCCCACCAGGACCGGCGGGACCTGCGGCTGTACGCCCTGCTGCTCACCCTCAAGTACCGGGTCGCGCCGTTCCGGGTGGCCTCGTACTACGTGACCGAAGGCGCGTGGGATGTCGAGGACGTCACCGAGGACACCCTCGAGGCCGCCGCCCGTCAGATCGTCGACGGGGTCCGGCGCGCGGTGGTCCTTCGCTGGGACCGGCCACCCGAGGACGAGCTACGCCTGGTCCCGGGCGCGTACTGCCGGTGGTGCGACCGTGCGGACCGCTGCCCGGCGTACCTCGACGCGGACATCCCGGACGGGGCGCTGTACGCCGAGCTCTGACCCCCCGTCGTGCCATGTCACACCCCCGCGGCATCATGCGGGCGACGGACGAGACAGCGGGACGTAACGATGAGCACACGCACGGAACACCGCAGGGCGCGGCCTGCGACCAGCCCGGCCACCGAGGCGCAGCGGTTCCGGACCCCGGTGCGGGGCTACCGGTTCGCGGCACGACCGCCGGGGGCGGACCATCCGGGTCGTGGGCAGGGTGTCCTGCTCCACCACGAGCACGGCCATCCGATGGACGAGTGGGCCGTCGCGATCTGGACGCGGTCCGCGCAGGGCATCCCGTGGCGCATCGGCTACCTCGAGCGGGCCGTCGCCGCCCGGGTCGGACCGCGGATCCGCAGCGGCACGAGGGTGACCGGCACCGTCGTCGGATGGATGACCGAACCCGCCGGCCGCTGGCGCCGGCCCGTCATCGAGGTCGACCCGACCCCGCTCGTCGATCAGCCGCGGAAGACCGCCTGAACCGTCAGCAGGGCTCCGTCAGGCAGGAGCGGCTCGACCACGGTCGCGTCGACCCGTCGCAACGCCGACCAGACGGCCCCGGCGCGGCGCTTCCAGGTGTCGTTCTCCGCGATCGTCGGTAGCTCCCCGACGACGGCGTAGTACGAGGCCGCCCAGGCGATCGAGGTCCACCCGGACCCGCGCACGTCGACCTGGTCGAACCCGGCCGCGTCGGCGAGACCGCGCAGCTCATCAGGCGTGAACGTGTGGAGGTTGGCGGCCAGCGCGACCAGGTCCCAGTACCGGTGCAGCTGGGCCTCCTCCTCGTCGTGGGCGGACAGCGGCCGGCCGACGAGGTCGGCGGCACGTCGGGCTGCGGATAGCCCCCGCAGCGCCATCCGGGCGAACATGCCTCCTATCCGGTCCGCGAAGGGGGTCGGCTCGCTCAAGACGACGACCGGCCCGCCGGCCCGGACCACCCGACGCCACTCGGTCAGCGCGGCCGCGGGGTCGTGCAGGTGGTGGAGGACGCCACGGCTCACCACCGCATCGAACGTCCCATCGGGGTACGGCAGGTCGGTCGCGGACGCGCGTGAGAAGTGCACCTCGACATCGAGGTCGCGCGCGTTGGTGATGGCACGCTCGAGCATCCCGGGCGAGATGTCGCTCGCGTGGATCTCCGACGCGGCAGCGGCCGCAGCCAAGCTGAGGGCGAGGTAGCCCGTGCCGCACCCGACGTCGAGGATCCGCTCGAGCTCGCCGCGGTCGACGAGCCGGGTGAGCTCCCACACCACGTCGCGGGCGGTGCGGTCGTCGTACGCGATCCCGAAGCGCTCGTCGTAGGTCGCGCACTCGACGTCGTGGAACGCGATCTGCAGCTCGTCGGGGGACAGGTCGGTCACGGTGGGTCCGGCGGTCGGCAGGGGCGGAGGCGCCCGGACGCTAGCAACCGGGGGCTGCGCGGCGAGCGCGCGGGGCGTTCCTCGCGACGGGCGAGCGAGGTTGGTACGGTCGAGGTCGTCGGGCGCCGCACAGCGGCGCTCGCTCTGCGGAGGGGCCGCCCAGGTCCGGTTCCGCGACGACCGATGCGAGACCTACGAGGCGTGTCGCTCGTATCCCCACGAGGCCGCACGCGTACCCCCCGGAGGCACCTTGCGAGGCTCCCGTACGGCCCGGTTGCTGGGCGCCGTCTGCGCGCTGCTCGGGACGCTGGCGCTCGGCCACGTCGGCGCCAGCGCCCAGTCCGCGGACCAGCAGACGCTGGACGACGCCCGGTCGCGCATCTCCAGGATCGAACGTCAGCTCGAGTCCGCGGAGGCGCAGCGGTCGCAGGCACAGGCGGACCTGGCCGAGGCCGAACGGCAGCTCGCCGAGCTCGAGCGCGCCGTCAACGAGATCGCGGCAGCGCTCGACCGTCAGTCGCTGGCGGTGCGCACGGCCGAGACGAAGGTCGCCGAGCTCGAGCAGCAGGCGCAGGAACAGCTCGACGCGTTCTCCCGCCGAGCCGCCGACCTCTACAAGCGGGGCGTCGGCGTGCCCTTCCAGGCCCTGCTCGACGCCTCGTCGATGGACGACGCGATCGACCGCAGCGCCTACGTCCAAGCGCTGAACTCCTCGGACAAGGCGAACCTCGAAGCGCTCGTCGCCACCCGCACCCGGATCGACGCGGAACGAGAGCGCCTCGCCGCGGAACGTGAGCGCCTGTCGCAGATGAAGGCCGAGCACGAGGAAGCGCTGGCGACGGTCCAGGAGCTCCGGCAGCACCGTGCCCTGCAGCTCGCAGCGGCGAGCTCCGAGATGCACGAGCTCGCCGAGGAGAAGGAGGACCTCGAGGAGGAGTCCCAGCGGATCGCGAACCTCATCAAGGCGCGCCAGGAGGCAGCCGCGCGGGCGGCGAGCCAGCCGAGCGGCGAGGCAGCCGTCAGCTCGGGCGCGGTCAGCACCAGCGGGTACGCCTGGCCGCGGTGCGACCGGGTGACCTCGGAGTTCGGGTACCGGTGGGGGCGCCGCCACGAGGGCATCGACGTCGACGGCGACACCGGCCAGCCGATCTTCGCAGCCAAGGACGGGGTCGTGATCTCCGCCGGGTGGCATGGCGGCTACGGCCGGCTGACGCTCATCGACCACGGCGACGGGGTCGTGACGGCGTACGCGCACCAGAGCGCGATCGCCGTCGGGAGCGGCCAGCGGGTCTCGCAGGGACAGCGCATCGGCAGCGTCGGTAGCACGGGGCACTCGACCGGATCGCACCTGCACTTCGAGACCCGTGTGAACGGCAGCGCCGTCAACCCCCGGCGGTTCCTGCCGTCGTCCTGCTGACGTGAGCGGGGTCCTCCTCTCGGTCCTCACGTGGCCGATCCTCGAACGGATCCCGATCGTCCCCGAGAGCGTCCCGTACGTCGGTGGTCTGGCGATCTCCCCGCACGGGGTCGGGACCGCCGTCGGGTTCCTCGTCGGGGCCATGATGCTCTTCCGCCGGGCGGAGCTGCGCGGTCTCTCGCACCGGTACGTGCCGGACATCCGGACCGCCTTGCAGGACCTGCTGTTCCGCGGGGCGGTCGGGGCGATCATCGGGGCGCGCTTCTTCTACGTCCTCACGCACCTGGACCAGTACCTCCAGGACCCGCTGTCGATGCTCTACGTCTGGCAGGGCGGTCTGACGTTCCTCGGTGGGGTAGCGGGCGCGATGATCGCGGCCCTCCCGCTCGGGTACAGCCGCGGCTACCGGATCACCCAGATCCTCGACTCCGCCGCCCCGGGCCTCGCCGTGGGGATCTTCATCGGACGCATCGGGGATCTGGTGATCGGCGATCACCTGGGTGACCCGGCACCGGGCTTCCCGCTCGCGTGGCGGTGCGGCGGCAACCTCTGGGACGCGACGACCAACACGTTCGCGTGGCCGCCGTTGCCGCCGGCCGCCGGACCGGCGTTCTCCGGCCAGACCCAGGGCTGCTTCGAGGTCGCCGTCCACCAGACGGCTCTGTACGACTTCATCCAGGCCGGTCTCCTGCTCGCGGTGATCCTCTACCTGGAACGCCGCCCGCGGTGGGACGGCTTCTTCATCAGCCTCTGGTTGTACTGGTACGGGGCCGCGCGTTTCGTGATGGACTTCCTGCGCGAGGACCGGCGGTTCTTCGGACTCACCGGCTCGCAGTACGCCGGCCTCGCGGTGATCGTCCTGCTCTCGGCGTTCCTGGCGTGGCGCAAGCCGTGGCGCGACCGTCCCTGGGCGTGGGATCCGCCGGCGTTCGATCACCCGTGGCTCACGCCGCCCGAGGACGTCCCCGGCGAGGACGGGTCCCGGGACGGTGCTGTCCCGGCCCGCCAGGAGCGGTCATCGCCATCCGAACGGTCCAGCCCCTGACCGCCGGAGCTATCCTCGACGCATGGCGGAGCAGGATCACGAACGGTTCGAGGAACTCGCCCTCGGCCACGTCCTCGGGGGGCTCCGTTCGTCGGACGCCGCAGAGTTCCGCGCGCACCTGATCGAGTGTCGGGACTGCCGTCTGCGCGTCGCCGAGCTGCGGGACATCGCCGCTGATCTCGCCGCGACCGAGCGGGAGGAGAAGCGGCTCGCGGCGGTCGCCACGCAGGTCGCCGAGCGCGAGGACGAGGAGACCGACGAGGGATCTCCCCGGTGGGTCCGGTCGCGGTGGATCCCGGCGGCGGCGGTCATCGCGATCATCGCGGTGCTCGGGATCCTGTTCTGGAACTACCACCTGCGGCGCGTCACGACGGAGTACGCCACCGTCGTGGAGCGGCAGGAGGAGGTCCTGCGCATCCTCTCTTCCGGGGATGCCCTCGAGGTCGACGTCCGGCAGGGTGTCGACGCGCTGGCTGCACACGAGGGCGATTCGGTCGCCCTCAGCGTCGCGGGACTCCCGGCGTCCGTCGCGGACGGGTACCTCGTCGTGTGGCTGTTCGAGGACGGTGAGGCCACCGATGACACGCGGGTGGCGCCGAGCTCGGATCCCGCGGCCTTCGCGATCGACGTCGGTGACGCCGATCAGGTCGTGGTCTCCGGTCACCGGTCCGGGGGTACGCCACCTGGCGCACCGGGGGACGGCGAGCTCGTGCGTGTGGATATCCCCGCGGAGGGCTGACCGGGGCGTCACACCGCGCACCTAGCGTCGGGGCATGTTCGAACCACCTGTCTCCAAGACCTGCACACGCTGCGGCCGCAGCCGGGACGCATCCGCCTTCTCGAAGGACCGGCGCTCGAGGGACGGCCTCCAGCCATGGTGCAAGCAATGCCAACGCGAGGCGAACCGTGACTACAGGCGGAGGATGCGGGAGCGCAACCTCCGTCGCGAACCTGCTTGGGACGCCCCGAAGCCGTGTCCCAGCTGTGGTGAGACCAAGCTCGGTCGCGACTTCCACCGCAACAGGGCAACGTCCGACGGCCTGCACTGGACCTGCCGCGCCTGCTCTCTTGCCGGTCGGCGCAAGGCGGGAGGCGTGCAGAAGGATCGCGAGCGCCACTACGCCGACTACGGGCTCACCCTCGTGGAGTTACGAGAGATGCTGACCGCGCAGGGCGGCCGCTGCGCGATCTGCAATGCCGCGTTCGACGAGGACCTCGTCCCGAACGTCGACCACTGTCACGAGACGGGTCGGGTTCGAGGCTTGTTGTGTCACCACTGCAACACCGGCATGGGGCTGTTGCGCGACGATCCGGCTCGCCTCAGATCCGCCGCGCGATACCTCGAAGATGCCGCCTCGCAGGAAGCGTGAACGCCTCCTTGCGGTACGCTCCCCACCCCGGGCGCGTGGCTCAGTCGGGGACGAGCGCTCCGTTCACACCGGAGAGGTCACAGGTTCAAATCCTGTCGCGCCCACCAACCGAGGCCGCCCCGTAGGGGGTCGGCCTCGACGCTTCACTACTCGAACTTGCGCTCGATCTGTCGCAGGAACGTCGCCTTGTCGACCTCGTCCTCACGGGTCCTGCGCCGGTCGGACGACGACCGCTGCATGACCTCCTGGAGCGTCTCGCGTAGCTCCTCTAGGTCGAAGGGCTTGGTCAGGTAGGCGTCCGCGCCCACCTGGTAGCCGCGCAGGTGGTCATCCTCGCTCGCCCTGGCGGTCAGGAGGATGACCCGCAGGTCGCTCGTGTCGTGGTTGCGCCGGATCTCGCGGAGCGTCTCGATCCCGTCGAGCTCCGGCATCATGATGTCGAGGAGGACGACGTCGACGTCCTCGCGCCCCAGGATCGTCAGGGCCTCGCGGCCGTTGACCGCGTGGAGGCAGTTGTGGTCGTCGAGAGCCAGCTCGACGATCCTGCGGATGTCGAGATCGTCCTCGACGAGCAGGACGTTCACCATCAGATGTCCCTCCTGCGCAGAGGCAGCTCGCCGCGACAGCGTAACCCGACGAACCCGCCCTCTGGGCGCGGCCGTACGCTGCCCCCGTGAACGTCCGCCTCCTGCGCCGATCCGTGCTGACCGTGCTCCTGGTAGCGGTCGCGTCGACGGCGTGCGGAGGTGGCGTCACCGCCGCCCCGCCCGCGGATCCAGCCGTCGCGCGCGCGGAGCTGCCCACCGCCGCGCCGGATCCCGGGCCGTCGGCCGGCGCCGTACACGAGCTGCCCGGCCTCCAGGTCGCCCTCGACCGCATCGCGGACGCCTTCCTCTCGAAGGATCCCGAGGCGGTGCGGCCGTGGCTCGACGACCCGGATTCGACGTTCGGGCAGCGCTGGATGCAGCGCGCCGCCAACCTCGAGGCCGTGCCGCTGGCGAGCTACGAGCTGGAGCTCGACCCGTCCCTGCCGGACCTGGCGACGCAAGCGGTCCGCGACCGGGTCGGTGCCGATGCGAAGGTCGTCTACGTCCTCGAGGAACTCGCGATCGAGGGCTTCGACGCCGAAGGTCCGGCAGCCGAGGACCTGTTCCTGACGGTCGTCCCGAGGGACGGTGAGTGGCGGGTGGTCGCGGACAACGACGCGGAGCGACTCGGTCTGGTCAGCGCCGATCATCTGTGGGACCACGGTCCCGTGCATACGCAACGGGACGGTCCGTTCCTCGCCATCTACCACCAGGAGAGCGCGGGCGAGATCCCGACGCTGCTGCGCGAAGCGCGTGCGGCCCTCGCCGACATGGAGGCGCACTGGTCGCTCGAGTGGGACCGCAACGTCCCCCTCATCGTGCCGCGCGACGAGGACGAGCTCGGAGAGCTCCTGCACGTCACCTTCGACCTGTCGAACTTCATCGCGTTCGCCACGGCGACCCCGAACGGTGAGCTCGGGGCGTACGACCTAACGGGCACGCGGATCGTCTTGAACCCCGAACGCTTCCTGAACCGCACGACGGCCACGCGCCGGAGGATCCTGGCCCACGAGATCCTGCACGTGGCGACGAGACCTCACTCGGGGCCGCTCGTCCCGGCGTGGGTGGAGGAGGGGTTCGCCCAGCGTCTCGGGGAGCAGCGATCAACGACCGGGACCGACCTGCTGTCTGCGGCTGCCGCTCGCGGGTTCGACGGCGAACCGCCCGCCGACGCGGACTTCACGAACGGCGGTCGTGAGCGGATCTTCCTCAGCTACCAGCTGGCGTGGAGCTTCGCGGACCACCTCGCGAGCCGTTTCGGCGAAGCGGCCCTCGCGGAGTTCTATCGGGCGTTGGGGCGCGGGTCGGTCGGGGAGCCGGGGCGCGAAGCCCACCACCTGGACCGGGCCGCTCGCCAGGTCTTCGGGATGGGGCTCGCGGAGCTGCAGGCCGGCTGGGCCGATTCGCTGCGCTGACGCTCGGTTGCCAGACGCTCGGGTGCGTGGCACAGTCGTCCGCATGGAGCACCGTCCCGCCCCGAGCCCCGCGATCGTCGTCGCGGACCCCTCGCGTGGCACGCGAACGTCCCGCGCCGGGCGGCGCTGACCGGCCAACGCCTCCCGGCGAGTCTCCCCGCGCTCCGGCGCGCCCGTCCGGCCGTGCGGGCACGCCTACGCTCGCATCGAGCAAGGAGATCCCTGTGACTTCCGACGCACGCACCGCCCGCGAGGTGCTCCTCGCCGAGGAACGCTTCCGCGGACAGATCGTCGCCGCCCTCGTGGACGGGGAGGAGTGGGACCTGGACCGCCCGGTCCCCGACGGTGCCGAGGTCGAGCCCGTGCCGGCCGACACCGAGCGCGGCCGGTCGATCCTGCGCCACTCCGTCGCCCACCTGATGGCTCAGGCCGTCACCGATCTGTACCGCGATGCCAAGTACGCGATCGGCCCACCGATCGAGGACGGCTTCTACTACGACTTCGACGTCGCCGAACCGTTCACCCCGGAGGACCTCGCGCGCATCGAGGGCCGGATGCACGAGCTGATCCGGGAGCGCCAGCGGTTCCAGCGCGAGGAGCTGTCCCGCGAGGAGGCGCTCGAGCTGTTCGCCGACCAGCCGTTCAAGCGCGAGATCATCGAGAAGGTCGACCCCTCGGAGGTCGAGGCTGGGCACGGGCAGGACGGTCGGGCGGACGGCCGGGGAGATGATGTCATCACCGTCTACCGCAACGTCGTGGAGGACGGCGAGACCGAGGAACGGTGGGTCGACCTGTGCCGCGGTCCGCACATCCCCGACAGCAGCTGGGTGCCCGCCTTCAAGCTGACCCGCGTGGCCGGGGCGTACTGGCGTGGCGACGAGTCACGGCCGATGCTCCAGCGGATCTACGGCACCGCGTGGGAGTCCAAGAAGGCGCTGGAGGCCCACCTCGAGATGATCGAGGAAGCCAAGAAGCGCGATCACCGCCGGATCGGTCCCGAGCTCGAGCTCGTGCACTTCTCCGAGGAGCTCGGACCCGGGATGACCGTGTGGCTGCCGAAGGGCGCGATGGTCCGCAAGGTGATGGAGGACTGGGCGCGCGAGGAGCACCTGCGTCGCGGGTACCAGCCGGTCTACAGCCCCCACGTGGCGAAGGCCGACCTGTGGCGGACCAGCGGGCACCTGGACTTCTACGGCGACCTGATGTTCCCGGGCATGGAGTCCGATACCGGGGAGTACCGCGTCAAACCGATGAACTGCCCGTTCCACATCCTCGCCTACAACTCGAAGGTGCGGTCCTACCGGGAGCTGCCGGTGCGGCTCTCGGAGCTCGGGACCGTGTACCGCTACGAGAAGTCAGGCGTCGTCAACGCGATGCTGCGTGCACGCGGCTTCACCCAGGACGACTCCCACATCTTCTGCACCCGCGAGCAGGTCGTCGACGAGGTCGTGGACGTGATCGGGTTCACCCTCGATCTCTACCGCGACTTCGGTCTCGGGAGACCGTCACGGGTGGCGATCTCGACCCGGCCCGAGAAGTCGATCGGGGACGACGCGGACTGGGAGCTCGCCGAGAAGGCCCTGGCTGAGGCGGTGCAGCGCGCCGGTCTGGACTACCAGATCGACGAGGGCGAGGGCGCGTTCTACGGGCCGAAGATCGACATGCACGCCAAGGACGCGATCGGTCGTGAATGGCAGCTGACCACCATCCAGGTGGACTTCAACCTGCCCGAGCGGTTCGACGTGAACTACGTCGGTGAGGACGGGGAGCACCACCGGGCGTTCATGATCCACCGGGCGCTCTTCGGATCGATCGAACGGTTCTTCGCCGTCCTTCTCGAGTCCACCAACGGGGCGTTCCCGCTCTGGCTCGCACCGGAGCAGGTGCGCGTGGTCCCGGTCGCCGACGATTTCGTCGGGTACGCACACGACGTCGCTGAGCACCTGCGGGCCGCGGCCCTGCGGGTCGAGGTCGATGCCTCGGACGACACCCTCGGCAACAAGGTCCGCAAGGGTCAGGTCGAGAAGATCCCGTACCTCGCGATCGTCGGCGGGAACGAGGCCGATGCCCGCACCGTCTCGATCCGCCCCTACGACGGCGACCAGCGCAAGGACGTCCCGGTCGAACGCTTCCTCGCGGACCTGGTTACCGAGGTCCGCGAGCGCGGGTACCCGGACGACGACGAGTGACCGACGAGGTGCCCCCACCGGACGAGGCGCCCTCGCGGGGCCGCCCCGTCCACACGCCGGAGCACGACCAGCCCAGACCCGTCGAACCGATCCAGCGGTTGTGGGCACCCTGGCGCTTCGCGTACATCACAGGGGAGGGACACGTCGAGGGGTGCCCGTTCTGCGTGCTGCCGGAGCGCGGACCCGAGCGGGATCGCGAGAGCCTCATCCTGCACCGGGGCGCAGCCTGCTACGTGATCTTCAACGCGTACCCGTACAACCCGGGTCACCTCATGGTCGTGCCGTTCGAGCACACCCCGGAGGTCGATGACCTGGACGAGGCCGTCGCGGACGAGCTGTGGCGCCTCGGGCGTCGCATCGTGCCGATCCTGAAGGAGCGCCTCGGGGCGGACGGCATCAACCTCGGCATCAACCTCGGACGGGCGGCCGGCGCGGGGATCGCCGAGCACCTGCACATGCACGTGGTGCCCCGTTGGGAGGCCGACACGAACTTCATCTCGGTCGTCGGCTCCACACGGGTGCTGCCCAGGGCGCTCGACGAGATGTACGAGGAGCTCGCCCCGGCCTTCGAGGACCTCTGACCCGGCGATCGTGAAGCGTTGCGGTCGCTCGGACGTCGCAACGCTTCACGATCGCGTCAGGCGGTGGCCTCGGTGCGCTCGCTCACCACCCGCTGGGCGACGTGGTCCGGGACCTCCTCGTGGTAGTGGTACCGCATCGCCACCACGCCCCGGCCGCTCGTCAACGCCCTGAGCTCGGCGACGTAGGCCTGCATCTCGGACTCGGGCACGAGCGCGTGGATCATCTGGCGTCCGGTCCCGGCGGGATCGGTGCCCTGGATCCGGCCGCGCCGAGACGACAGATCGCCCATCACGTCTCCCGTGAGGTCGTCGGGGATCGAGACGTCGACCTCGAGGATCGGCTCGAGGAGCTTCACGCCGGCGTTCGCTGCGGCGTCCTTGAACGCGAGGATGCCGGCCATCTGGAAGGCCATGTCCGACGAGTCCACCGAGTGGTGCTTGCCGTCGTGCAGCCTCACCTTCACATCCACGACGGGGAACCCCGCGAGCACCCCGCGTTCCATCGCCTCGACCACGCCCTTCTCGACCGAGCTGATGAACTGGTTGGGGATCACGCCACCGACGATCGCGTCCTCGAACTCGAACCCGGAACCGCGCGGGAGGGGTTCGACCTCGATCTGGGCGATGCCGTACTGGCCGTGCCCGCCGCTCTGCTTGACGTGCTTACCGATCCCCTGCGCCTTCGACCGCAGGGTCTCGCGGTAGGCGATCTGGGGCGGGGACTGGGTGACCGATGCCCCGAACTTGCGCTCGAGCCGTTTCAGGGTGACGTCGACGTGGGTGGGCCCGTAGGCGCGCAGCACGATCTGGTGCGTGACGGGGTCGCGTTCGACCTGCAGGCTCGGGTCCTCCTCGACGATGCGGGCGAGGCCGCTCGACAGCTTCTCGTCGTCGCCCGCGGTGACGGGCGTGACGGCAACGCGGAAGTAGGGGTCCGGAGCCTCCGCGATATCCGGGGCATCGTCGGCGGCCCCGGTGGCGGTCAGGACGTCACCGGTCGCGACGTCGTCCAGCTTCGCGATGGCGAACAGGTCGCCGGCGGGCACCTGCTCGAGCCGCACCTGGTCCTTGCCCTGCAGGGTGAACGGCTGGTGGATGCGTTGATCCTTGCCGGTACGCACGTTGGTCAGGTGGTCGTCCGGGGCCAGCTCGCCACGGTCGACACGGACGACGTTGATGCGGCCGACGTACGGGTCGGAGAAGGTCTTGACCACCGTGGCCACCGTCGGGCCGCCGATCTCGCGCCCCTGGGTGACGGCGAGCTCCACCGGGGAGGGGCACTCCTCGATCAGGAAGTCGGCGAACAGGTGCACCCCGATCCCCAGCTCCGCCGACCCGCACAGCAGCGGGAAGAACCCGGCCTGCGCGATCCCGTGCGCGAAGACCTCGGCCAGCTCCTTCGCATCGGGGACGTCGCCGTCGAGGTAGCGCACCAGCAGGTCATCGTCGTTCTCGACGATCGCCTCGACCAGGAACTCGCGGTTGCGCTCCGCCTGGTCACGTCGTTCCTCCGGGACGTCCTCCTCGACACGCTCACCGTCCTTCCACTCGACCGCCCTGAAGTGCAAGAGGTCGATCACGCCGGTGAACCCGGCCTCGACCCCGATCGGCATCTCGACGGGCGCCAGCCGCTTGCCGTAGTGCCCCCGTAGCTCGTCGATGTTGCGCTGGAACGCGGCGTTCTCCTTGTCGAGCTTGTTGAGGTAGACGAGGCGCGGGAGCGACAGGGACTCGCAGACGGCCCACAGCTCCTCGTGCTGCGGCTGCACGCCCTCCGTGGCGTCCACCACGAACACGGCGACGTCGGCGGCGTGAAGCGCGGGGTACGCGTCCCCGATGGCCTCGGCGCTCCCCGGGGCGTCGAGCAGGTTGATCTTGTGGCCCTTCCAGGGGATCGCTGCGAGGGCGAGGCTGAGCGAGCGATGTCGCTCCTGCTCCTCGGGTTCGAAGTCGAGCGTCGCGGTCCCGTCGACGGTGCTCCCGGGCTTGCCGATCACGCGAGCTGCATGCAGCAGCGCCTCGGCGAGGGTGGTCTTCCCGGTGCCTGCGTGGCCCACGAGCAGGACGTTGCGGATCTTCGAGGTAGGAACGGTCAGTGACACTCGCGGACCTCCCAGGTCTCTCTTTGCGCCGATCGTAGGTCTCCCGGCGCGCGCGCGGGAGGGGTTCCTCGTCGTTCTGGTTGCACGCTCGACGATCGCGTCCGTACGGTCCCGCGACAGAGGTCCGAGGACAGGGAGACGGTTGGCACTCGACGCCCGAGCGCGCGGCGTGTGGAGCCGCGTCGTCGACCCGATCGCGGAGGTGATGGCGAGGATCGGCATCACCGCGAACGGTCTCACGACGGCGGGTCTGGTGCTCACCGCCGTGGCGAGCGCGCTCGTGGTCACGGGCAACCTGATGTGGGGCGGGTGGGTGCTGGTCTTCGGCGGCCTTTCCGACACCTTCGACGGGTCGGTCGCACGGGCACGCGGCGAATCGACGGTGGCCGGTGGGTTCTTCGACTCGATCGCCGACCGGGTGACCGACGGGATGATCCTCTCGGCGATCGCGTGGGCGATGCGCGGGGAACCGCTGGAGTTCGCGCTGGCGGCGGTCGCCCTCGTCGCCGCGCAGGTGACGAGCTACGTGCGCGCCAAGGCGGAATCGCTGGACGCGGACTGCCACGTCGGGTTCGTCGAACGGGGAGAACGAGCGATCGCGGTCATCGCTGGCCTCGTGTTCCACCCCTGGCTGTTGACGGCGTCGCTCGCCTTCCTCGCCCTCGGAGGTACCGCGACCGTGATCCAGCGGTTCGTGCACGTCCACCGACAGCTCAGGGAGGGGCGGACCTGATGGTCGAGCGTGCGACCCTGGAGGACCTGCCTCCACCCGACCCGATGTCCCCCCGCCAGTGGATGACCTACGTCCAGTACACGGCGGTGTGGGAGACCGCCGCTCGCCTGCCCGACCCGATCGCGTGGCGGCTCCCCAGGCTCATCGGTGACGCCTGGTACCGGCTCGCCCCGACCCGGCAACGCGAGCAGGTGCGCGCCAACCAGGCCCGCATCGCCCAGCACCTCGGCGACCCGCCCGAGGTCCGCGACGAACGCGTGCAGATGGCGTACCGCTCGTACGCCCGCTACTGGCTCGATTCGTTCCGGGCGCACACGTACGACGAGGACGAGGTCCTCGCCCGGACCGAACGGGACGGGGTCGAGCACCTGGACGAGGTACGGGCGGACGGTGAGGGCGCGATCGTCGCCACCGGCCACCTCGGCTCGTGGGACATGGGCGCGTTCTTCTCGTCCCGGTGGGGATGGGAGCTCACGGTCGTCGCGGAGGTCCTCGAGCCGCGTCCGCTGTTCGAACGGTTCGTCGAGCTGCGCCAGGACCTCGGCCTGGGCGTCATCCCGCTGGTGCGCGGCGGGGACATGGTCGCGCAGCTCGAGCAGGTCGTGCGCGACGGCGGGACGGCGACGCTGCTCGCCGACCGGGACCTCACCAAGAATGGCCCGGTCGTCGAGTTCTTCGGCGAGCCCTGCCGGTTGCCGCCTGGCCCGGCGGCACTCGCGCGCAGGACGGGACGGCCCGTGTGTGTCGGAGCGTTCTTCACCACCCCGCGTGGTTGGCGCGCCACGGTCCACGCACCGATGGATCTGTCCGCGCTCAGCGTGGAGGAGGGCACCCAGCGTGTCGCCCACGGGCTCGAACGGATCATCGCGGAAGCGCCCGAGCAGTGGCACGTGTTCGTGCCGAACTGGCTGGCCGACCGCGAGCCGGACCATCCCGCGCTCGACCGGTGAGGGTCGCGCTCGTCTGCCCGTACGACGTGGCCGTTCCGGGCGGCGTGCAGGCGCACGTGCTCGCCCTCGCCGAACATCTCGGGGGAGCGGGCGACGAGGTCACGGTCGTGGCGCCCGCCGGAGAGGGGACCGAGCCGGTCGTGACCGGCGTCGGTGGCAGCATCGGGGTCCCGTTCAACGAGTCGGTCGCGCCCGTCGCCCTGTCGCCGCTCGCCGCGCGGCGCGCGCTCCGTGAGGTCCGTCGGTTCGGCCCTGACGTGGTCCACGTGCACGAGCCCGCGGTCCCGCTGGTCTCGCTCGCCGTCACGCTCCGCGGGCCGGAGCCGATCATCGGGACCTTCCACGCGTGGTCGGACTCCGATCGTGCGTACCGGCTGGCCGGGCCGCTGCTGCGTCCCGCGATCGCCCGTCTCGCGGCCCGTGTCGCGGTGAGTGCCCCCGCCATCAGTCACCACGCCGCGGCCCTGGGTCTGCCGGAAGGGGTCTTCCGACGGATCCCGAACGGCGTGGAGTTCGAGCGCTTCGCCCGCGCCGAGCCGCTCCCGGACCTCCTCGACGTCGACCGCCCCACCGTGCTCTTCGTCGGCCGCCTCGAGCGGCGCAAGGGTCTCGAGGAGCTCGTGCGCGCGTTCGTGCACCTCAAGGCCGAGCGTCCCGCGTTGCGGCTCCTCGTCGTCGGTGACGGGCCGGAGCGGGCGCGCTGTCAGGAGCTGCTGCCGGCGACCCTGCGGGGCGACGTGCTGTTCCTCGGGAAGGTGGCCCACGAGGACCTGCCGCGGTTCTACGCCTCCGCGGACGTCTTCGCGGCTCCGGCGCTGGGCGGCGAGTCCTTCGGGCTCGTCCTGCTGGAAGCGATGGCGGCCGGTCTGCCGGTCGTGGCGACCTCGATCCCGGGCTACGCGTCCGTCGTCAGCGACGGGGTCGAGGGACGGCTCGTGGAGCCAGGCAGCGGGCGTGCCCTAGCGGCTGCCCTGGACGCGGTGCTGGAGAACCCTTCCCTGCGGGAAGCCATGGCTGCGGAGGGTCGGCGCACGGCCGGACGGTACGACTGGTCGACCGTCACGCGGATGACGCGTGACCTCTACCGGGAGGTGACCGGTGGCTCGTAGACTCACCGCGGAAGGAGGTCGTCTTTGATCCCAGGTCTGATCCTGATCGCGGTCGTGGTCCTCCTCGTGCTGGTCGGGGTGGGTCTCTACAACCGCCTCGTCGCGCTGCGCAACCAGGTCGAGCAGCGCTGGGCCGACATCGACGTGCAGCTGCGACGTCGACACGATCTGATCCCGAACCTCGTCGAGACCGTGAAGGGCTACGCCACCCACGAACGTGAGGTCTTCGAGCGCGTCACCGAGGCCAGGTCGCAGGCGGTCGCGGCCGGAGGGGTCCGGGAACAGGCGCAGGCCGAGGGGATGCTGACCGAGGCGTTGCGCAGCCTCTTCGCGGTCGCGGAGAACTACCCGCAGCTGCAGGCCGACACGAACTTCCTGCAGCTCCAGGCCGAGCTGACCGCGACCGAGAACCGCCTCAGTAGCGCACGGTCCGCGTACAACGCCATCGTCCGTGCCTACGACACCGCCCGCGAGCAGGTGCCGATGAACATCATCGCGGGGATGTTCGGCTTCGAGGAGAAGCCGTACTTCGAGGTCGACGAGCCCGACGCCCGAGACCCGGTGAAGGTCGAGTTCTGAGCCGCCGCGGTCGGGGGGCCACACTGGCCCTGATCCTGGTGACGCTCGTCGTCGCCTGTGGCGACGGGGGAGGTGAACCTGCGCCGTCGCCGACGGGGACGCCGACGGCGGCCGCGAGCCCGACGCCGTCGACGGTGACCGTGCCCCTCACGGGCGAGGTGGTCGAGGACGCGTCCGTCCTGGACCGCCCGGTGGTCGCGGTCAAGATCGAGAACAGTGCGGCTGCGCGACCGCAATCGGGGCTCGAAGCTGCCGACATCGTCTTCGAGGAGATCACCGAGGGCGGCGTGACCCGGTTCCTGTCGCTCTTCCAGAGCGACGTGCCGGAACTGGTGGGGCCGGTGCGTTCGGGACGTCCCGAGGACTCCGACATCCTGCCCGCCTACAACGCGCTGCTGTTCATCTCCGGCGCCCGCCCCGACGTGCTCGACGGTCTGCGCGCCGCTGGCGTGACCTTCCGCGAGGAGGACGGCGAGGTCCTGTTCCGCGATCGCAGCCGGAACGCCCCGCACAACCTCTACGCGCGCGGCGAGGCGCTCTTCGAGGCAGCGGCGGATGCGGTCCCCGCCGCCGACCCGGTGCCCTGGGAGTTCTCCGAGGAACCGCCCGACGGCGCGGTCGCGTGCCCCGAGCCCTGTGAGAACGACCCCGGGCGATCCATCGAGGTCGCCATGTCGGCCCAGTCGCGGTCGGGCTTCACCTACGACGAGGACGCCGGCGTGTACCGGCGGGAGCACAACGGCACGCCGCTATCGGTGACCGGGTCCGGTCGGATCGGGGCCGCCAACGTGCTGGTGCTGGCCAGCGAGATCGTGCAGGCGGGGTGCTGTGACCCCTCGGGCAACCCCTTGAACGCGACCGAGATCGTCGGTACCGGCCGCGCCCTGTTGCTGCGCGACGGGCGCGTGTACGTCGGTCAGTGGGTCAAGGCGACGCCGGACTCGCACATCCTCGTGACGGGCGCTGCAGGGCAGCCGCTCGTCTTCAAGCCCGGTCCCACGTGGGCGATGTTCGCCCCGGAACGTGGGGTCCCGACGGTCGATGCCTCCCCCGGCGCTGGGTAGTCTGGAACGGCCACCGGCACGCTCCCCTTCGAGGCACACCATGGCCGATCAGACCTCCCAGGACACCGGGACCACGCGTGTGAAGCGTGGCCTCGCCGACATGCTGAAGGGCGGCGTCATCATGGACGTCGTGACCCCGCACGAGGCCCGGATCGCCGAGGAGGCTGGCGCGGTCGCGGTCATGGCGCTCGAACGGGTGCCGTCCGACATCCGTACGCAGGGCGGGGTCGCGCGCATGTCCGACCCCGAGATGATCGAGGGCATCAAGGAGGCCGTCTCGATCCCGGTGATGGCCAAGGCACGGATCGGGCACCTCGCAGAGGCGCAGATCCTCGAGTCGCTCGGCGTGGACTACGTCGACGAGTCCGAGGTGCTCACGCCCGCCGACGAGGAGCACCACATCGACAAGTGGGCGTTCGACGTCCCGTTCGTGTGCGGCGCGACCGACCTGGGCGAGGCGTTGCGACGCCTGTCGGAAGGTGCGGCCATGATCCGCTCGAAGGGAGAGGCCGGGACCGGCAACATCGTCGAGGCCGTCCGGCACATCCGGGCGATCACCGGCGCGATCCGCCGGATCTCGACCCTCCGCGAGGACGAGCTGTACGGGGCGGCCAAGCAGCTCGGGGCCCCCGTCGCCTTGGTCCAGGAGGTCGCTGAGCTGGGACGCCTGCCCGTCGTGCTGTTCACCGCAGGGGGGATCGCCACACCGGCCGACGCCGCGTTGGTGATGCAACTGGGCTCGGACGGTGTGTTCGTCGGGTCGGGCATCTTCAAGTCCGCCGAGCCGGAGCGTCGCGCTCGCGCGATCGTCGAGGCGACGACGAACTTCGACGACCCCGAGGTCGTGGCCAAGGTCTCGCGTGGTCTCGGGGAGGCGATGCGCGGTACGGACGTCGCCGGGCTCCCCGACAACGAGCGGCTCGCGCGCCGAGGCTGGTGAGACGGCCGTGGGTCCCCGGGGAACGGATCGCGGGTCCCACTGACCCCGAACCCGGATTGCCCGAGGACGCCCCCACGATCGGTGTCGTGGCGGTCCAGGGTGACGTCCTGGAGCACCTGCGGGCGCTGCGCCGATCGGGGGCGCACGCCGTCCGGGTGCGTCGTCCCAAGGACCTCAGCGGACTCGACGGACTGGTCGTCCCAGGCGGGGAGTCCACGACGATCGGGCGGCTGCTCGACCTGTCTGGGCTGCTCGAGCCGCTGCGCGACCGCGTGACCGAGGGCGTCCCGGTGTTCGGCACCTGTGCAGGCATGATCCTGCTCTCGGACCGTCTGGATCAGGCACGTGAGCAGCCCCGTATCGGTGGCTTGCACGTGACCACACGTCGGAACGCGTTCGGCCGTCAGGTGGACTCGTTCGAGGCCGATCTCGACGTCGCCGGTGTCGACGGAGGGCCCGTCCACGCGGTCTTCATCCGGGCGCCGTGGATCGAGGACGTCGACGATGATGTCGAGGTCCTGGCGACGGTGGACGGCCACCCCGTCCTCGTCGTCCAGGGTGAGCTGATGGCTGCCGCGTTCCACCCCGAACTCACCGACGACGACCGCCTCCACCGGCTGTTCGTCGAGCGGGTGCGTGCGTCCCGAACACGCCATGAGCCGGGAGCCGAGCGGTAGCCTTGCTGACCCGTCCGAACCGCTCCTGGGCGGGAGGTGGGACGAACGTGTCCGGTCACTCCAAGTGGTCCACGATCAAGCGCAAGAAGGGCGCTGCCGACGCCAAACGCGGCAAGCTCTTCGCCCGGATGGCCCGAGCGATCCAGGTCGCTGCCCGGGAAGGGCACGCGGACCCCGATTTCAACCCGACGCTCGCTGACGCGATCCAGCGTGCGAAGGACAACGACGTCCCCAAGGACACGATCGAGCGGGCGCTCAAACGGGGCGCCGGCGACATGGAGGGCGTCAACTACGAGACGGTCCAGTACGAGGGCTACGGACCCAGCGGAGTCGCGATCCTGGTGGACTGCCTCACCGACAACCGCAACCGCACCGCGGCGGACGTCCGCAGCATCTTCACGAAGAACGGCGGCAACCTCGCGGAGCCCGGATCCGTGTCGTACCTGTTCAGCCGGCGGGGCCAGGTGATCCTGCCCGCGGACGGTGCGAACGAGGACGACGTGCTCACCGCCGGTCTGGACGCCGGACTCGAGGACGTGGAGATCGACGACGACCGCATCGTCGCGTGGTGCGACCCGTCGGACGTCCAGGACCTGAGGTCGGCCCTGGAGGACGGCGGGCTCTCGGTGAAGGAGTCCGGGTCCACGATGGTGCCGTCGACCGCCGTGCCGGTGACCGAGCGCGACGAGGCCCGCCGGCTGCTGCGGCTCCTGGACGCGATCGAGGACAACGACGACGTCCAGGAGGTGTTCTCCAACGAGGACATCCCTGACGACCTGATGCAGGAGCTCGCCACCGAGTAGCGGTTCCTACGCGTCGGGGGCGGTCGCTGCTACCGTCGGTGAACACCTGTTCGGACGAGCAGAGGGGTTCCGATGGCTGAGCTACGGGTGCTCGGTGTCGACCCGGGCCTGACCCGTTGCGGCGTCGGCGTGGTCGACGGGCCGCCCTCACGACCGTCGGCGGTCGTCGCGACCGCCCTGCGGACCGACAGCTCGCGACCCACCGCCCAGCGCCTGGCCGAGCTCCACGACCGGCTCGCACAGGCGATCGAACGGCACCGACCGGACGTGCTCGCCTGCGAACGGGTCCTGTTCTCCGCGAACGCCCGGACCGCCATGGCTGTGGGTCAGGCAGCGGGCATCGCCCTGCTCGCGGCCGCCCAGGCTGGTGTCGAGGTCGTGAGCTACAGCCCGAACGACGTCAAGCTCACCGTCGCGGGACACGGCAGCGCGGACAAGGAGGCCGTGGCCCGGATGGTCGTGGCACAACTCGGGCTGGCGGAGCGTCCCACCCCGGTCGACGCGACCGATGCGCTCGCGGTAGCGCTCTGCCACCTGGCGAACGCACGCATGCGGGACGCCACCGGCGGCGGGTCGGCGGCCACGCAGCTGGCCGAGGCCGCGACCGATGCCGCCCGGGCCGGCCGAGGCGGCTGGGAGGCCGTGCTGGATCGCCCGCACGTCCGTGAGGCTGGCGGCACCGGAGGTCGTCCGTGATCGCGTTGCTCCGCGGCCGCCTCGTGAGCCGACGATCGACGGGCGACGCGATCGAGCTGGTCGTCGAGACCGGTGGCGTCGGCTACCGCGTCACGGTCCCCGCCGGGCTCGCCGGCCGGATTGTCCCGGACGGCGACGAGGTCGAGGTCCACACGTCGATGCAGGTCCGGGAGGACGCGATGGACCTGTACGGGTTCCCGTCGGTCGACACGAGGGACCTCTTCGAGCTCCTCATCACGGTCTCGGGGGTGGGTCCGAAGCTCGGGCAGGCGATCCTCGGGACGCTCGCGCCCGAGAGCCTGCGGCGCGCCGTCGGCGACGGCGACGTGGACGCGCTGACCGTGGTGCCCGGCATCGGCAAGAAGAGCGCGCAACGGCTCGTGCTCGAGCTCAAGGACAAGCTGGCGACGGTGACCACCGGCGTGGATCTGTCCGTGGTGGGCGGCGACACGTCCTCGTCGAACCTCGGTGAGGTCCGCCTGGCGCTGCTCGAGCTCGGCTACTCGAACGCCGAGGCCCAGCGCGCGGTCGAACGGCTCGCGGACGACGGTGACGTGAGCGAGATGCTCCGCACCGCCCTGCGGTCGTTGGCGATGGCCGGTTCATGACCGAGGACATCAGGGACCTGCGGGTGCTGCCAGGTGAGGACCGCTTCGAAGCGTCCCTGCGTCCACGGCGCCTGTCGGAGTTCGTCGGCCAGGACCGCATCAAGCGGCAGCTGGAGCTGGTGCTGCAGGGGGCCCTGGGGCGCGGTCAACCCGCTGACCACATGCTCCTGTCCGGCCCCCCCGGGCTCGGCAAGACGTCGCTGGCCCACATCATCGCGACCGAGCTCGACACGCAGCTGCGCGGGACCTCGGGACCCGCGCTGGAACGCCCGGGCGATCTCGCGGCCATCCTCACCAACCTCGAGCCGGGCGACGTCCTGTTCGTCGACGAGATCCACCGGCTACCCAGACAGGTCGAGGAGGTCCTCTACCCGGCGATGGAGGACTTCCAGATCGACATCGTCGTGGGCAAGGGGCCGGCCGCCAGGTCGATCCGGTTGGACCTCCCGCGGTTCACCCTCGTGGGCGCCACCACCCGCACCGGGCTGATGACCTCGCCGTTACGGGACCGGTTCGGGTTCGCCGCCCACCTCGAGTTCTACGACGCCGACGACCTCGAGCGGATCGTCGGGCGCTCGGCCGATCTGCTCGGCATCACGATCGACGAACCCGGATCCCGGGAGATCGCGAGGCGGTCGCGTGGGACCCCCCGCATCGCGAACCGGCTGCTGCGCCGTGTCCGGGACTACGCCCAGGTCGAGGCCGACGACCGGGTCGATCGGACCGTCGCGGCGACCGCGCTCGAGATCTTCGAGGTCGACGAGCTGGGTCTGGACCGGCTCGACCGTCGGGTGCTCGAAGCGATCGTCCACCGATTCGGTGGCGGTCCCGTCGGTCTGGCGACCCTCGCGACGGCGGTGGGCGAGGAGACGGACACGATCGAGGACGTGGTCGAACCCTTCCTGATCCAGCAGGGCCTGATCAAGCGGACCCCCCGCGGACGGGTGGCATCGGGCCCGGCGCACGCGCACATCGGGGCGCAGGTCCCGACATCGTCCGAGGAGCCGTCGCTCTTCGACGGCGGTGCATCACAGGGCTAGGATGACCCCGCGCCCGCCCCGTCGGCGGGCGTTGTCGCGAGCCACCCCGTGTGACCCCGGCACGTTCCCTGGGTCCCGGCCGCGCCGCGACGTCCCGTCGACCGGAGGCAACCCCCGTCATGGATGTCGGCAGTCTCGTCGTGTTCGCCGTCTTCATCGGCCTGATGTACTTCCTCCTCATCCGGCCACAACGCAAGCGGCAGAAGGAGCAGGAGGAGATGATCTCGTCGCTGAACCGTGGTGACGACGTCATCACGATCGGCGGACTCCACGGTCGGATCCAGGCACTGACCGAGGAGGTCGTGGACCTCGAGGTCACCGACGACGTCGTCCTGCGGTTCCAGAAGTCGTCGATCTCGCGCAACGTGTCGTACGACGCCCAGAGCCAGTCCGAGTCCCAGAGCCAGTGAGCGACTCAACACGGGTGTACCCGACGGGGGCGCGTCGGTGAGCGACCCGGCCGAGTCCGCCACCGTTGGAGCACCTCGCGACACCAGGGCAGAGGATCTGGGGGACGACCCTGCGGCCCATATCCGTGAGGCTCCGGAGCTGGCGCTGTTGCGAGGGGTGGACGCGGACGAGGCCGTCCGTGAGGCCGAGGAGTACGGCGCCGAGGCGGAGCGTCGCACCGGCGCCGACGTTGCCCTCCTCGAGCGGATCGAGGAGGACCCGACCGTCACGGCGTTCATCAAGCTCGCCGACCAGTTCATGGCCGTGCAGGGCTACACGGAGCACGGGTTCCGGCACGCGAGCCTGGTCGGCCGGATCGCCCACAACGTCCTGAAGCACCTCGGCCAGGATCCCGACATCTGCGAGCTCGCGGCGCTCGCCGGGTACCTGCACGACGTGGGCAACGTCGTGAGCCGAGCCAACCACGGGCTGTCCTCCGCCTGGATCGCGCACGACGCGCTGCAGCGGGTCGGGGTCGACCCGTACCGCACCGGGATCGTCGTATCGGCCGTGGGCAACCACGAGGAGCGCTACGGCACCAGCGTGGGACCGGTCGCGGCTGCGGTGATCCTGGCCGACAAGTCCGATGTCCACCGCAGCCGCGTCCGCGACAAGGCGGACACGAGCTTCGACATCCACGACCGCGTCAACTACGCGGTCACGCACTCGTTCCTGCGGGTCGACGCGGAGTCTGCCACCATCACGCTCGAGCTGGAGCTGGACACGACGATCAGCGGGCTGCTGGAGTACTTCGAGATCTTCCTCGACCGCATGATCCTGTGCCGTCGAGCCGCTCGGACGCTCGGCTGTACCTTCCGCATCGTCGCCAACGACACCCCGCTGGGCTGAGAGGGTTCCCCGCGTGAACAGGTCTCGTCTCGTCTCGTCGCTGGTCGCGGCCGTCACCGTGGTCGCGGTGCTGCTCGGTTGGATGGCCGGGTTCGACGCCCGGCCGAGCTTCGGCCTGGACCTCCGTGGGGGGATCAGCGTGATCCTCACACCCGAGGTCGCCGAGGGCGAGGAGGTCAACGACGAGGTCCTGAACCGGACGATCGAGATCATCCGCAGTCGCGTCGACGCGCTGGGCATCGCGGAACCGGAGATCCAGCGCCAGGGCGACGACGTCCTCGTGCAGCTGCCTGGCCTCGAGGACCGGGAGCGGGCGCTGGAGGTCATCGGTCGGACCGCGAAGCTCACGTTCCGTCCCGTCCGTGGCGTCATACCGCCGAGCGATCCGCGCTACCAGGAGATCGGGCTGGACTGCGGCGGCGAGGTCTCAACGGCAGCGCCCTCACCGTCGCCCACAGCGACCGCTCCCGGCGACGAGACCTCTCCAACTGCCGGCCCCGACGACGCATCCCCGGCCCCGACCGAACAGGTGACCGCGTCGGGCGAGGAGCCCACCGAGGCGCCGTCGCCCGCCCCCACCGTCGGCGAAGGCGAGAGCCCGCCCACCGTGGAGGAGCCGGAGCCCGAGGCGGTCCCCGTCGCGCCTGGCTCCGCGGCCGAGGACGATCAGGCGTTGATCGTGTGCGGCAGCGCGCGGGACGACCCCACGACGGCCGGTGTGGACGAATCCGACGAG
Source organism: Actinomycetota bacterium (assembly GCA_019347855.1). The sequence goes on along the minus strand of JAHWKO010000014.1, from coordinate 1,848 downwards.
GCACCCCCGCTGTACGAGGTCGGGCCGTCGCCGTTGACCGGCGAGGCGATCGACGACGCCGTCGCCACGCCCGAGCAGACCTCGCAGGGCGGGGTGACCAACAACTGGGTCGTCCAGCTCGATCTGACGGGCGAGGGCGGTCAGGGGTTCGCCGAGATCAGCGGTCAGCTCGCCTGCGAGCGCGACCAGGGCCAGCCGGGAGGGGGCCGCCTCGCGATCGTCCTCGACCAGCGCGTCGAATCCGCCCCCTCGATGAACCCCGACGTCCAGTGCGGGGTGGGCATCACCGGCGGGTCCGCGACCATCACGGTGGGTGGCCAGGAGGAGGAGGCACGCGATCTCGCGCTCGTCCTCAAGACGGGTGCCCTGCCGATCACGCTCGAGCCGTCCACCTTCTTCAACGTGTCGCCGACCCTCGGGGCACAGTCGCTGCGCGCCGGGATCATCGCCGGCCTCCTCGGCCTCGGGTTGGTGGCGCTCTGGCTGACGTTCTTCTACCGGTGGTTGGGGGCCCTGGCCGTCGGGGGACTCGCGACGTTCGGCGTCATCATCCTCGGGTTGATCACGCTGCTCGGTGAGGTCGGGTTCGCCCTGACGCTCGCCGGCATCGCGGGCATCATCGTGTCGATCGGGATCGCGGCGGACTCGTCGATCCTGTACTTCGAACGGATCCGCGACGAGCTCGAGACGGGCAAGACGGTGCGGACCTCGGTCGTGCGCGCCTTCAAGCCGGCGTTCCGGACGAACCTGACCGGGAACACGGTCACGATCGCGGCGGCGATCGTGCTGTACTTCCTCGCCGTCGGGCCCGTCCGTGGGTTCGCGTTCACGTTGGGCTTGTCGACCGTGCTGGACCTGCTCATCCTGTACTTCTACACGCGCCCCGCCGTGCAGCTCCTGGGCAACACGCGGCTGCTCACGAGGCGCAGTGCACGGGTCACGACCGAGGCTGCGGGAGGAACCCTTTGAAGCGTCACCTCGCGTTCGACTTCATCGGCCGGCGCAACGTGTGGTTCGCGGTGTCGGGGGCGCTGGTCGTCATCTCGACGCTCGCGCTCCTCATCCAGGGTCTCAACCTGTCGATCGACTTCCGGGGTGGGTCGTCGTTCACGGTCGCCGGGATCGGCAACGACTCCGTCACCTCGGATGCCCTCGAGACCGCGGCGAGCGACGCTGGTGCCCAGGACCCACGTGCCCAGCTCATCACCGAGGGGGACGACGTCACCGGGGCGATCGTCCAGACGCGTCCCATCGAGCCCGCTTCCGAGGCCGAGACGGCCGTCGCCGACGCCCTGTCGGAGGTGGGGGAGGCCACGAACGTCGAGGTCGGGTTCGTGGGCCCCACCTGGGGGGACCGCATCTCGAGGAAGATGCTCGAAGCTCTGGTCGTCTTCCTCGTGATCGTCGTCGCCTACATCTCGGTCCGCCTCGAGTTCAAGATGTCGCTGGCAGCGCTGGTCGCGCTCGTGCACGACCTCGCCTTGACCGCCGGGATCTACGCGGTCTTCCAGTTCAACGTGTCGCCGGCGACGGTGATCGCGCTGCTCACGATCCTGGGGTACTCGCTCTACGACACGGTGATCGTGTTCGACCGGGTCGACGAGACCGCCGATCGCCTGGGAGGACCCGGGCGGCGTACCTACGCCCAAGCGGTGAACACGTCGCTGAACGACGTCCTCTGGCGGTCGATCAACACGACGATCACCTCGGGCCTCCCCGTCGGGGCGCTGCTGTTCATCGGGGCGCAGGCTCTCGGGGCGGTGACGCTGCAGGATCTGGCGCTCGCGCTCTTCGTCGGGATGATCAGCGGGGCGTACTCGTCGCTGTTCATCGCCGGGCCCGTCCTGG
>JAHWKO010000013.1 GCA_019347855.1 Actinomycetota bacterium | reverse complement strand
GCCAGGGTCTCGCGGCGGGACACCTGCACATCTCCGAGCACGCGGCGGAACATCGCTGCCTCGTGCGCGCAGATCTGCGGGTGGTCCTTCGCGGCGTCGAACACCGCACAGTGGGTCTGGGTCAGCTGGAAACCGTCCGTGTCCTCGGTGAGGGTGGCTTCGTAGCCGGCATCGTTGAGGGCGGCGACCAGCTGCTCGAGGCGCTGGGTGACCTCGTCGGCGTCCACCAGGTCCGCGTACTGCGCAGCCTCGCGTTCCTGACGCCAGCGGAGGAACCCGGCCAGGCCCAGGTTGTCGTCCATGTACTCGAGGAGGTCCCCGAGCATCTCGACGTACCGATGTGGGAACAGTTCCCGAGCGCGGTCACTGAGCCCGTACCGGCGCACCGGCCGACCACGGTCCTGCTTGACGGTGCGCTCGGTCAGGAAGCCCTCGTCGGACAGCAGCGAGAGGTGGCGGCGGACCGCCACGTCGGTGATGCCCAGCCGCTCGGCCAGCTCCGGGGCGCTGTGCTCACCCTCGTTCTTGAGGATGCGCGCGATCGTGGCACGTGGCTCGCCCAACAGGCCGACCAGCGGCTCCCGGCCGGTCAGGGACGGGGCGTCATCGGATAGCTCGGCGGCACGGTCGTCCGTGCGGCCGGGCGAACGGGTCTCCATGGTGCTCCCCACGATGCTCCTCGGGGCGACGGAACGGGCAGGTTCCACAACCCAGATGTTTTGTAAACGTTCTGGTTTGGATAGTACGCGCCCCGCGGAGCCCCCGCAACGCCACACCGTCCCGCACGTGTGAACCAGGAGCGCCGTATGTGGCGTTCCCGGTTCACGAGGGGGCACCTCCCCCGGCCGTCGCCCTCCACGTGACCCCGCCCGCCGTATGTGGCCGTCGCGGTTCACAAGCCGGCGCGGGGACCGGGGGTCAGCGGAAGCGGCGCGGGGACCGGGCTCAGCGGAAGCGGCGCTCGACCTGACGGAGCAGCGCGGCCTTGGCCTTCTCGCCGTCACGGAACTGCTGGCGCATCTCGGCCGTGCGACCCCGGACCTCCTCGACCACATCGACGAGGTCGTCGGGATCGAAGGGCTTCGTGATGTACGCGTCGGCGCCCGCCTGGTACCCACGGAGGTGGTCGTCCTCGCCGACACGCGCGGTGAGCATCACGACCGGGACGTCCTTCATCTTGTCGTCCAGACGTATGCGTCGCAGCGTCTCGACGCCGTCCAGCCGCGGCATCATCACGTCCATCACGACGACGTCGACCTGTTGCCGGTCCAGGACCTCCAGCGCTTCCATCCCGTCCTCGGCGAAGTACAGCTCGTACGCGTCGAGCGCGAGCTCGATCACCCCGCGCACGCCGGGATCGTCATCGACCACGAGGATCCTCGTCACCACCCTCGCCTCCGGATCTTGGGCCCCACACGTTACCGAGCGGAGCGGCTTCGCTTGGGTCCATGTCGGCAAGACCCCGCAGATGCCTCTGCTCACCTAGGTTCTCGGCACGTCAGCGTCGGAACAGGAGGGACGGATGGTCAGGTCGAACGGGAGCGGAGCGATCCTCTCGGTGGATCTGCCCGTACAGGGGGTGGAACCCGCCGAGGGGATCCGCCTCGCGCAGCGGGCTGCTGAGTGGGGCTACGGGGCGTGCTGGACCTCGGAGGTCCAGGGCCCTGACGCGTTCACCCAGCTCGGGGCGCTGGCGGTGACGACCGACCTTGAGCTGGGCGTCGCGGTCGTTCCCGTCCAGACCCGCACCCCGATGGTCCTCGGGATGACCGCGGTGACGCTCGCACAGATGTCCGGCGGCCGGTTCACGCTCGGGCTGGGCGCCTCGTCCGAGGTCATCGTGACGAAGTGGGCGGGTCAACCGTTCGAGGCCCCCCTGACCCACGTACGCGAGACGGTCGAGGCGATCCGTCCGATGCTCCGTGGCGAGCGCGCGTCGTACCAGGGGCGGTTCGTGGACTTCCAGACCTACAAGCCCGCCAGTCCCCCGCCCGACCCCGTGCCCCTGTTCCTCGGTTCGTTGAACCCGAAGTCCCTGCGGCAGGCCGGCGAGCTGGGCGACGGCGTCTGTCTCAACCAGATCGCACCGCAGCACGTGCAACAGCTCCTCGACCACGTCCGCGAGGGCGCCGAGGAGGCGGGGCGGGAGCTGGTCTTCGGCAACGGCCCCGACGAGTACGGCGTGATGGCGCGGCTCTTCTGCGCGGTCACCGACGACGTCGCGGCGGCCCGCCCCGTCGTGAAGAGCGTCTTCGCGCCCTACATCGCGACCACGGTCTACAACCGCTTCTACCGGTCGCTCGGCTACGAGGAGGAGGCGCAGACGATCGCGGAGGCTGCGGAACGCGGCGACCGCGAGGCGATCGTCGAGGGGATGTCCGACGAGCTCGTCGACGACATCTTCGTGCTCGGGTCCGCCGAGGAGGTCGCGTCACGCGTGAACGGGTACGTCGACGCCGGGATCACGATCCCGTCGATCGCGGTGATGGGTTACGGCCTCGACGATGCCGAACGGACCCTGAAGGCGGTCGCGGACGGGTGGGGCGGCTGATCGACCCGCACGAGCAGGACCCTCGCTCGATCAGAACGCGTGGACGTCGAGCTCACCCTCGATCGGACCGAACAGCAGCTGCTGCCACACCAGACCGAACGCTTCCTGCGCGTGCTCGTCCCGCAGCATCGCCAGCGCCTGGAACGTCGCGTCCCAGCCGAACTCGGCGAGCAGCACGGTGACGGCGTCCCGCGCACCGAGCGTCGCGATCATCGCACGGGTGACTCCCAGCACGGCGGTCAGACGGGGCACGGGGCGGTTCACGGTTCCGGGTCCTCGGTTCGGGGTCAGCGTCCTGCACCCGTCAGAACGAGCGATGGCGCGGGAGGTGACGGGGACGGACGGACAACCCATGTGCGTTCCTGGCTCCACCTCTCAAGTCCCCGCGGCGGGGAGCCGAGGGGGACGGGTGACCGCGACGAGGACGGGCGCGGCAGGCGCAGGAGCACCGATGGACGGCGACCGCACGGACGCGATCACATCCGCCTTCGGCGACGCCGCCGAGCGGTCGCCCGGGGATCCCGTGTTCGCCCGTCGGCTCGAGGTCGTCGCGCGGTTGATGCAGCGCGGCATGCCGGCGCGCGTGCTCGAGGCGCTGCTACCAGGTTGGGGCGACGCGATCCGGTCGGCGGCTCGGTCGGAGCCTCCTGTCGCCTGAACCCGGCCTCAACCCCCCAGGTTCTCGCGGAACAGGGTCAGGGTGTCCTGCCACGCCTCCTCCGCGGCGTCCTCGTCGTAGCTCTCCCGTGTGTCGTTGAAGAACGCGTGGCCCGCACCGTCGTACGTCTCGACGCGGACGTCGTGGGCGCCCGCGTCGCGCACGTGTCCGGCCAGCTCCTCGACCTTGTCGACCGAGATGAAGTCGTCCTCGGTCCCCACGCGCAGCACCACCGGACAGTCGATCGCGGACAGCTCGGGGTCCCCGTACCAGAACACCCCGTAGTAGGCATCGCACGCCCCCACCTTGCCGGCCGCCCGGTCGGCCGTGACGATCGCCAGCGCACCTCCCATGCAGTAGCCGACCACACCGACCTGGTCGCCCTCGACCTCGTCCCTGGTCAGGAGGTAGCCGATGCCCGTCGTCAGTTCGATCGCGGCGTCGGCGACCTGGAGCTCCTGCATGCGACGGTTGGCCTCGTCGTCGTCGCCCGCGGTCTCGCCGTCGTAGAGATCCGGCGCGAGGGCCACGAACCCCTCGTCCGCGAAGCGGTCACAGACGTCGCGGATGTGATCGACCAGCCCCCACCACTCCTGGATCACGATCACCCCTGGGCCTGACCCGCTCTCGGGCAGCGCGAGGTACGCCCGCGTCGTCCCCGCATCGGTCTCGTACTCGACGTGCTCGCCCACCGGCGCCTCCGGGTCTAGCGGTCGCTGCCGAGCGTAGTCAGGCTCGGTGCTCCCCCCCGGGGCGCAGGTTCAGCGCTGTGACCAGACCGGGGCGCCGACGTAGCGACAGTCCTCGGGGAACGCGCCCAGCACGCGCCAACGCACCGAGTACGGGTGCGCGGCTCGCTCGAGCACGTCGCTGTCGATGTCGCCGGCGACGTAGGCCCGCACGACCTCGAGGAACCGCTCGGCGAACAGCGGCAGGGCGAGGTCGACGACCCGCTCATCGACGACGACCCAGACGTGATCGATCTCGGCACCACCGACGTCCACCCCGCCTCGGAAGAGGGTCGGCTCGAGCCCCAGCTCGGAGGCGACGTGGGCGACCCGGTGAGCGACCTCGCGGGACATCGAGGGTTGGAACGGATCGCGCGCGTGCGCGGCCGCCAACGCACCCCGAAGGCGCGGCCCGAGGGGCACCGGGAACGGACGCGGGCGCAACCGGACCGCGTGTCGCTCGGTGCGGACTGGTGTCCCGGCCTTCATAGGCTCCATCCTCGCAGGTGCCAGTGTGTCACGCTGCTGGCCGTCAGACCGAGGAAGGACCGCGTGTGGACGAGCGCCCGCTCGACGGCAGACACGTGCTGATCACCGGTGGGTCACGAGGGCTGGGGGCGGCGACCGCCCTGCGCCTCGCCCGCTGGGGCGCACGCGTGACCGTCACCTACCGGAGGAACAGCGGCGCGGCCGAGGAGGTCGCGGAGGCCTGCTCGCGCCACACGCCCGGGGCGCGGGTCGAGCCCTTGGACCTGATCGAGGAGGACAGCGTCCGAGGCCTGTTCGGTCGTCTCGAGGAGATGGGCGACCCGCTGGACGTGCTGATCGCGAACGCGGCGCAGACCGCGTTCAAGCCGCTCCGCGAGGTGAAGATGCACCAGGTCGACAAGACCTTCGCGATCTCGGTCCGCCACTTCCTGCTGATGGCGCAACTGGCGTACCCGATGCTGCGCGAGACCCAGGGCCGGATCCTGGCCGTCTCCGGCGCGGACACCGTCGGCTACATCCCCGGGCACGGACTGCTGGCCGCGGCGAAGGCCGGCATGGAGACCCTCGTGAAGTACCTCGCCTGCGAACTGGGACCCGAAGGCATCACGACGATCGGTGTCTTGCCGGGGTTCATCGACACGGACTCCATCAAGCTCATGTCGGGCCCGTTCCACGACAAGCTCGTGGCCGCCGAGGAGCGCACCCACCCGCTGCGTGAGGCGGCGTCTCCTGACGACGCCAGCGAGGCCCTCGCGATGCTGTGCCTGCCGGAGGCACGCTGGCTGAACGGCGAGATCATCCGCAACGACGGGGCGGGGATCTTCGCCTACATGGGGCGGTTCGGGCAGGCGTGGGCGATGGTCCCGGACGAGGCGGCGATGCCGGACACCGCGGACTCCCCGATGCTCGGCGACGACCAGGCGTCCTGACCTCCCGTCGGAGGGTCGGCGCGCTGGGCGTCGCACCGCCTCACGATCGGGGGTGGGACGCTCCCAGCTGTCTCGCCACGTCCGCGAGGTCGGCGTGGTCGGCGCCCCACTCGCGGTCCCACTGGGGCGGGGACAGCCCATCGGATGCGTAGCGGGGCAGGACGTGGACGTGGAAGTGGTCGACCTCCTGCCACGCCACCGCTCCCGTCGCCTGGAACAGGTTGATCCCGTCTGCGCCCAGCTGGTCACGGGCCATCGCCGCGACCTGCCACGCCGTCCGCATCACCCTCGCGACGTCCTCGCCGTCGACATCCCATAGGTCGTCCGCGTGCCGCTTCGGGACCACCAACGTGTGGCCACGGGTGACCGGGTTGATGTCGAGGAACGCCAGGGTGTGCTCGGTCCCGATCACAAGATGGGAGGGTGCGTCGCCGGCCACGATCGCGCAGAAGATGCAGTCCTCGTCGGTGTTCACGAGCCGGTCCCCTCGTCGGCGTCGAACTCCCGCCGCAGCCGCGCGGCGAGCAGCGTCTGGCGGTTCCGGGGCCGGTCGTGCCCGGCGGCGTCCGCCAAGGCGGTCTGCTGCCCGACCACGATGAGCGCCCGCTGCGCCCGGGTGATCGCGGTGTACGCCAGGTTGCGCCACAGCATGCCACGGTGCGAGCGGTCGCAGACGAACACGATGACCGGCCACTCGCCCCCTTGGGACTTGTGCACGGTCACCGCCCACGCGATCGTGAGGTCGCGGGTCTGGTCGGACCCGTACGTGACCTCGTCACGGGGGAACGCGACCCGGAGCCTGCCGCGGGCGGCGTCCACGTCGACCACGTGCCCGACGTCGCCGTTGGACACGTCGAGGTCGGCGTCGTTGCGGGTCTGCATGACCCGATCCCCCTCGTGGAACCCCGCGACGTCGGGCCGACCAGCGGCCGGGTTCAACGCCCCCTTCAGGGCGGCGTTCAGGGCGTCCACCCCGGCCGGTCCGCGGTAGATCGGGGCGACGACCTGGACATCGTCGACGGTCACGTCGAAGTAGTCGGGGATGCGGTTGGCCACGGCCTCGACGACCCGGGGGACGATCCGGTCCCGCACGGGTTCCTCGGCGAGGAAGACGTCACCGTCGATCGACCGCATCGTCGACAGCTCGCCGCGGTTGACCTCGTTCGCCAACGAGACGATGCGGCTCGACGCGGCCTGTCGGTGCACCTCGGTGAGCTCGATCGTGGGCACCACCTCGGCCCGGATGAGGTCCCGGAGCACGTCTCCCGGCCCGACGGACGGGAGCTGGTCCGGGTCCCCGACGAGGAGCAGGTGTGCCCCGTCGTCGACCGCCGCCACCAGTCGGGCCGCCAGCCACGTGTCGCACATCGACACCTCGTCGCAGATGACGAGGTCGTGCGGGAGTCGCTCGTCACGGCCGTAGCGGAACGTGAACCCGCCCGTCCGCGCCCCACCGTCGAGGGTCACGGGCCGTGCCTCGAGGAGCCGGTGGACGGTGGTCGCTGGTCGCCGGACGAGCTCCTCGATCCGTTTGGCGGCACGGCCGGTCGGGGCGCACAGCGCGATGTTCAGATCGGCGTCCTCGGCGGCGCGGACCACCTCCTCGATCGTGCGGGTCTTCCCGGTCCCCGGCCCGCCGGTCAGCACGGACACCGGCTCCTGGAACACGGCGTGCACGGCACGCGCTTGCCCGTCGGTCAGCTCGGTGGACGGCGACACCTCGTCGGCGAACGGACGAACGCGGGACCGGGTCGTCCCCCGCAGCCGTGCCACGTCCTCGGCGAGGCCCTGCTCGCTGTCCCGTCCCGAGGGGGTGTACACGGCAGCCTCGACCGGGCCGACGGCGTCGATGCACAACGAGCCGTCGGCGGCCGCGGCCTCGAGCCCGTCGGCCGCGGCGACCATGTCCACGCTCAGCAGGCGCGAGGCCGCCGCGACGCACTGCTCCCGGGTCAGGTACTGGTGCCCGTCGCGGAAGCGCGCATCCGCGTGGGCTGCGCGGGCACCTGCCGCCAGGCGGCGCGGATCGAGGACGTCGAGTCCCAAGTGCCGCCCCAGCGCATCGGCGTGCGCGAACCGGCAGCGGGGTGCATCGAGGAGGGCGTAGGGATCGGCGCGCGCGACGTCGGCCGCGTCGACGCCGAACCGCCCGAAGATGTCCCGGACCACCCGCTGCGGCAGATCCGCCGGCTCCACGAGCCGGACGAGGTCGGCGTAGGCCTGGCCCTGCTTCCACTCCCGGTTCAGCGTCTCGGCGACGTCTCCTTCGATCCCGGCGTCGGTGCGCAGGCGCTCCGGATCTCGCTGGATCACCCAGCCGGCCTGATCTCCGAAGACCGTGAGGATCCGGTCCACGGTCGCGGTGTCTGCGGAGAACCGCTCGGAGGACAGGAACGCCCGCAGGCCCATCGTGGTGGTGGGCACGGTCTGTTCGTAGTAGGTGACCTCGAACGTGGGCCCGTACTTCGGATGGTCACGCCAGACGCCGACCAGCCGGACCGTCTGTCCCGGCACGAGATCCGCGAGGGGCCCGGAGCACCGGATCCCGTCGCCATCACTTCCCCGGCCGTCCGCCCGATGTCCCCGGCCGCCGTCGCCTCGGGCGGTCTCGACCTCGACGACGCCGAACCCGCTCTCGGCATCGGCGTAGTACACGCCGATCACCTCGCCGGTGACGTCCTCACCGGCGAACAGCTCCGTCGTCGTGGTTCCCACGGCGGCAGCGTGCCACAGGACCGCGACCGTGGCCGGTAGCCGCTGTGGAGCGCCGCTCGCTCACGTCGGTGTCAGTTGTTGCGGACCGCCTGGAACGGACGCTCGTCGGAACCGGGAGCGGTCCGGGGAGCCTGGGCGAAGCCCTCGTCCTGCTGCTCGCGGCGGCTGCGCCGGTTGCGGCGCACGGCCCAGCCGATCAGGAACCCGATGACGAGCCCCCCGACGGCGAACGCGAGCCGGGGCGCCCACGTCTCGAGCGTCTCCTCCCCCAGGCGTTCCTCGAGGTAGCGCTCGACGCTGTCCACCGCGTCGCGGGAGCGTTCGGAGACCCGCCCCGCGACCTCCCGGGAACGGTCGGAGACGTCACTCGCAACGCGGTCGGCGACGTCGGGCGCGGACGTCACCGTGTCCCGTAGGCGGTCCCCAGCGTCATCGATCCGTTCCGCTGCTGTCTCCCTGGCGGGCTCGAGACGGTCCTCGACCCGGTGCGTGACTCTCTCGGCGGTGGCTCGCAGGCTCATGGCTGTTCCTCGTGGCGGAAGTGGCTCTCCGGTCCACCGTACGCACGTCCGGCCGTCGCAGGGCAGGGGTAGCCTGCGCCTATGTCCAGTGGTCCTCTGCGGCTGATCGTGGCCGGTCTGATCATCGTCCTGTTGACCAGGGCGGCGGTCGCGGCATGGCGCCACCGGTTCCTCCTCCTGGCCGTCTGGCGCCGGATCACGTGGCGGCACGTGCTCGGGGCGCTCGGGCTGCTGACCGTGGTCGCCACGATCGGCTCCCTCCTGCTCGCGCTACCCCCGATGCAGGTAGGACTCGGTCACCTCGTCGACTTCCAGGGCAACGCGGTGTTCACGCCGCTCGAGGAGGCCGCGGTCCGCGCCGGACCCGCGCCCGAGACGGGGCCGAACTGGACGATCGTCTGGTTGGCGACCGGCTTCCTGGGCTTCCTGGCGGTGCTCCTGCCATGGCTCGCGTTCGTGGAGGAGGAGATCTTCCGCGCCGGCCTCGAGACCGCTGACCTGGGTGGCGAGCTGTGGACGGCGCTGCGGTTCGGGCTGATCCACATGGTCATGCTCGTCCCGTTGGGGGCAGCGCTCGCGATCGCGATCGCCGGGTTCGTCTACGGACGCATCTACCGGGCGGCCTACGCCGGAGCCGCCGATGACCGGACGCTGCCGCCGGTCGTGCTGCGCTCGTACCGACCGACCCGTCGTGCACGCAAGGCGGCCGCGGTGACCCATCTCCGGGCCGCCTACGACGCCCTCGTCGGCGACCCGGCGGCCGAGGGGCGGACCACGACGCTCGCCCCGACCGCGACCGACATCGAGCCTGGGACCCGGCAGGCCGCAGCGGTGTTCTCGTCGACCGTCTGGCACACCGCGTTCAACTCCCTGGTGGTCGCCCTGCTGTGGCTCGCGATCGTGCTCGACGCGGTGCTCTGATCCTCACGACGGGAACTCGTCGTAGACCTGACCGATCCGCGCGGCGACCTCGGCCATCTCGGCGTCGTCCTCGTACGAGGTCCTCGGCCAGAAGAACCCACGCAGCCCGTCCTTGGGGCGGCGCGGGACCACGTGGGTGTGCAGGTGGGGCACGCTCTGGCTCACGGTGTTGTTCATCGCCACGAAGCTGCCCACCGCGTCCATCGCGGCGGTGACCGCGGTCGCGAGCCTCTTCGTGGTCGTGAAGTACGGCCCGATCTCGTCGTCCGGGAGGTCGAGCAGCGTCTCGTGGTGGGCACGCGGGACGAGCAGGCAGTGCCCGTGGAAGAGCGGTCGCTCGTCCAGGAACGCGACGGCGTGCGGCTCGTCCAGCACGAGGTGACCGAGCGACTCTCCCGCCACGATCCGGCAGAACGTGCAGCCCCGCGTCACGCGTCGGGCTCGCGGACGGACCAGCGCATGTCGGTGACCACCGCGAGCTCGTCGAGCACCTCCGCCACGGGGAACGCCTGGGCGGGCGAGGACGCGCCCACGGATCTCGAGTCCCCGGCCGCGAGGCGCTCCGCGGCGAGCGCCATCATCTCCGCCGTGAACCCGTAGATGTCGTGCCCGTAGGCCCACGCACGGGCGATCCGCCTGCCCTCTCCGCGGACCTCGGCAACGCACCCCCAGCGCGTCCCCTCGCGGGTGGACTCGGAAGGATGTTCGGGCCCCAAGGTCAGCAACCGGCGTACGACGTCCTGGACGGGCTCGAACCGGGCGAGCCGCGCCATGAACTGGCCAGCCTCGGCGAGCGCGGTGGGCAACGCGAAGTAGGTGCCAACGTCCCGGACGCCCGGGACGTGCCGCGGCACCATCAGCGGCTCACAGCCGGGGAAGCCCGCGGCGTGGTGTGGACCGACGGGCTTGGGGAACCAGGCCAGTCGCCGACGTTCGGCGAACCCCTCGTCGACGAGCTCGCCGTCCCGGTAGGACACGCCTCCGCCGGGCAGGAGCTCACCGATCGTCCGGCGGGTGCCCGCCGATACCACGATCCCCCGTCCTCGGACGAGGTAGGACACGTGCACCTCCACCGGTGCCTCCACGCTGTCCGCAGCGACGGCTGACAGAAGGTCGCCGGGCACGGAATCGAACCCGCACGCGGGGATCAGGGTCGAGGACGTCTCACCGGCCATCGGGTGCTCGTAGGCCCAGCGGACGAACGGTTGCTCCCCCGTGGAGTCGAGGTAGTGGCACCCCGACCGGATCGCCGCCTCGTACGGGGCCTGACCCAGCTCGACGAACGGTCCGACGGTGGTCGCCAGCACGTCCACGTCGGCGGCGAGATCGTCCACGGTGTGCGGCTCGGTGACGTCGACCCTCCGCACGCCCTCGATCGTGCCGACCCCGGCGACGGCCCGCTCGACGCGGTCGGGGTCACGTCCGGCCGCGACGATGGGCACGCCCCGACGTTCGAGGGCCCGCACGAGCAGCCCTCCAGTGAAGCCGGTCGCACCCAGAACGGCGATCCGTGGCACCTGACTGACCCTCTCCCCTGGACCGGACCCGAGACTAGGCCGGCGCCACCGGACGTTCGGCCGCTGCCTCCGCACGGGTTCCGTGACACCGACGGACCCCGATGTCACGATGCGTGGCCCGACCAGGAAGGGGTGAGGTTGCGTCAGGCCGCAGGGCCATCAGCCACGGGGTCCGACACCCACGCCCGGGGCGTCGCCGAGCCTCCAGAAGCCAGCGTCCTGCGCGTCCTGGTCGCCTGCGACGACCGCACCGGCGCCGAGCTCGGCTGGGCGACCCGCTTCCCTGCGGTGCCCGCCGGCACGACCGTGACCGTGACGTTCACCGCCGTCGAGCTGCTACGCGATCTCCCCCAGCTCGAGGATCTCGGGTACGTGTTCGCGGGGGTGCACAGCGGGACGCTCCTCCCCCCGGGGGTCGCCGCCGTCGACCTGCTGATCCCCACCGATGTGGTCCACGAGCACCCGGGCTGGTGGGAGGCGATCGCCGCCCACGCGGACCAAGCGTTCCCGCTCGTCTTCGGTCCGGTCGTGAAGCTCTTCAGCGAGCTCGTCCGCATCCACCAGGCGGCGCCCGAACACGCCAGCTGACCCTCGCGCGGTGCGAGCGCTTGCTGGGAGTGAGCACTAGAGCGGCGCGGTGAGCGTCAAGAACCCGGGATATCGGGCTCTCTGGGCCGTTCCGGACTCCTGGCGTGCGGTGAGCGCACGCTCCACCCCTTCGCGAGCCCCAGTCGCTTGCAATAGTTAGCGGTTCCCGTTACGTTGCTCACTGGCACGGATGACCGAGCCATCGAGACCAGAGAGGTACCCGCGATCTGCCGGCAGTGGTCCGGCGGGGAGATGGAGCACGAAGGCTCCCGCAGCTTTCACCCGGCTCCCGCTCCGTCTCCCTACCAGACCGCTGGACGGGCTCAGCGGGCACGATCACCACGAGGAGGCCAGTCATGGCACAAGCAACGAAGTCCAAGCAGAAGACCAAGAACGCCGCGACGTCCAACACGACCAAGCGGACCAGCTCCAGCAAGGGCACGACCCCGGCGCACCAGCGCCACCCGAAGGTCATCGCGGTCGACACCGCGTACGCGTTCGCCGGGATCGGCACGGACGCCGTCCGCATCGCTCGCACGTTCCCGGAGCGCGCCAAGACGCTCCGCGACATCGACGGGCGCCGCGCCGACGTCGAGAAGCGGGTCCGCGAGCTGCGTGACCGCATCGAGGAGACCTTCGACTCGAAGGCCACCGAGGGTCGCACCATCGTCGACGACCTGGTCAAGCAGCCGCAGGTGAAGACGGTCGTGGACCAGGCCAAGACGGCCCGCAGCCAGGTGAAGGCCGCTGTGACCTCGATCCGTAAGACCGCTACCCAGACCGTCAGCGCGGGCGTCGCCGCGGGGCGCAAGCAGGCCGACACCGCGAAGACGCAGGCCAAGGCCGCGACGACCTCGCTGCGCAAGACCGCTGAGGTCGCCGTCGAGGCCGGCAAGGACCTGATCGTCGACGGCAACGGTTCCGAGAACTCCAACAACTGAGCCAACACGGCCGGTGCAACGCCCGCCCGCCTGCACCGGCCAGGTGGATCCGTTCTGGGTCCGCCACGGTGAGGTCGGTTCCCCGCACCGACACCTCACCCCGACCGCCCTCTCCTCCCCGAGAGGGCGGTCTCTTTTCACCAGGTCCGTCGCCCCTCCGTAGGATGCCGCCGACCGACGAGAGGTGAGCCGTGTCGCTCCAGGAGCAGCTCCAGTCCGATCTGACGGCCGCGATGAAGGCGCGGGACAAGCGGCGCACCAGCGCCCTGCGCATGGTCGTCGCCGCGATGAAGAACGCCGCGGTCGAGGACGGGCGGGGACCCCAGGGCCAGCTCCCCGACGATGTCGTCGAGCGGCTCCTCACGAAGGAGGTCAAGAGCCGGCGCGAGGCTGCGGAGACGTTCCGTGAGCAGGGTCGGGAGGAGAAGGCCGCCGAGGAGGAGGCCGACGCGGAGATCTACGCCGAGTACCTCCCCGAGCCCCTCGACGACGAGGAGTTGATCGGGATCGTCGAGTCCACGATCGAAGAGATCGGCGCCGAGGGACCGCAGGACATGGGCCAGGTCATGGGCGCGGTCATGCCGAAGGTGGGCAACCGCGCCGACGGGCAGCGCGTCTCCGCCCTGGTCAAGTCCCGCCTGATGGACTGACCCCGCCCGTCGAGTGATGCTCAACCCACGTACGTGGGGTCAGCTTCCACTCGACGGTGGGTCAGCCGGCGCCGGTGCCGCTGCCGGTCCTGGTCCGGGCGCCCCGGTCCATCACCCGGTCGGGACACACCCGCAGGTACGGCGAACGGACCACCAGCTGGCTGGAGAGCTCGACCTCGGTCGTCGCCGACCATCCCGCGACGCTCCACGTCACCGGCTGGGACCCGATCAGGTCCATGGCCCGCTCCGTGTAGTACACGCAGTTGTCGAAGACGCCCGTCACGATCACCGTCCGACTCGCGCCCCGTGCCAGCCGGAACGGTTCGAACGGGCTCGCCTGGTCCACCGTCGCGTCGACCAGCGCCGTCCCATCCGGCGCGACGAGCACCTGCGTGGGACGGATCAGCCGGAGATCGCCGACCATGTCCGAGATAGGGACGTCTTCGACGGTGACCGGGAGCGGACCGTCGTTGCGTAGCTCGATCGCGTAGCTGACGTCCTCGCCGTGCTCGTAGGTGACGAGCTCGACCGACGGAGCGTCGGCGTACTCGACGGCGAGCGCCGACGTCGACGCCGACACGACCGCCACCCCGCCCACGCCCGGGACGGAGGCATCGCGGTCGGCGCGGATGCCGTTGTGCCGGTCGATCCACTCGCCGTCCTGCTTGAAGCCGCCCTCGAAGATGACGTCCTCGGGGTCGTCACCGGTCCCCTCGATCTGGAGGTTGCACAAGGCGTTGTCGCAGAGCCGGTCGTCGTCCGCCGGGTCGTCGCCGAAGATCCCGACGAGCTGGTTGATCGTCGGGCACTCGTAGCCCTTCTGGTACTCGACCGCCGCCGTCGTAGTCGGCGTTGCAGGGCCGGTCACGGCTCGGCTCCTCGAGGTACAGGCCCGGCAGGACGTAGACGTTGACGCCACCACCGTCGGGGCCGGTCTCGCGGATGTGGTCGACAGCGGCCTACAGGTGCTCGAACACGTCGACGTGGGCGTCCCCGCTGTGGGTGTCGGCTGCCCCGTCCTCGAACTGTGCGCCGCACTGCTCCCACAGGTCCTCGTTGAACGCACGGAGGTCGGCGTCGGAGATGTCCGCGACGCGGTCCCCGCTGTCCTGCTTGCAGACGATCACCACCTGACTGGCCTGGTCCTGGGCCCGGTACTGCGGGACCGGCGAGCCCTGCTCCGGGAAGAACGATTCACGCTCCTCGTGGGCGGTGGCGCCACGGTCGAGGTGAGACCGACGACCAGGCAGGACAGGACGACGAGCGCGATGCGTGTACGACTTCCCAACGATGGCCCATCCGAAGCGGACGGGGCCGAACCATAGACGGCGTCGATCTGCGGTCGCCGACATGCGTGGTGTTCGCTGCGTCCGCCGCGGGCTCCTCCCCGCCGTTAGGGTTGGGCACCATGAACGTGATCCGATCGACCGTCGACACGACCGCCGACGACTTCCAGGACAACCGGTCCCACCACCTCTCGCTGGTCGAGGACCTCCGAGACGTGATGGAGCGGACGGCGCGCGGCGGCTCCGAACGCTCACGCGAACGCCACGTCGAACGCGGCAAGCTGCTCCCCCGCGACCGGGTGAACGCGCTCCTGGACCCGGGCACCCCACTGCTGGAGCTATCCCCGCTCGCGGCGCACGGGATGTACGACGGCCAGGCCCCCGGAGCCGGCATCATCACCGGGATCGGGCGCATCTCGGGGATCGAGTGCGTGATCGTCGCCAACGACGCGACGGTCAAGGGCGGGACGTACTTCCCGATGACGGTGAAGAAGCACCTGCGGGCGCAGGACATCGCCCGACAGAACCGGCTGCCGTGCGTGTACCTGGTGGACTCGGGTGGGGCGTTCCTCCCCAAGCAGGACGAGGTGTTCCCCGACCGGGATCACTTCGGCCGGATCTTCTTCAACCAGTCCAACCTGTCCGGAGCGGGGATCCCCCAGATCGCGGTCGTGATGGGGTCGTGCACGGCCGGGGGCGCGTACGTCCCGGCGATGAGCGACGAGACGATCATCGTGAAGGACCAGGGCACGATCTTCCTCGGCGGTCCCCCGCTCGTGAAGGCGGCGACCGGTGAGGAGGTCTCGGCCGAGGAGCTGGGCGGTGGGGACCTCCACGCTCGCACCTCCGGCGTCGTGGACCACCTGGCCGTCGACGACCGCCACGCCCTCCAGCTCGCGCGGGACGCCGTCGCGAACCTCAACTGGACCAAGACGGTCCCGGGTGACGTGGCCGGATCCGAGGATCCCAAGTACGACCCCCACGAGCTCTACGGGGTCGTCCCCCGGGACTTCAAGCAGCCCTTCGACGCCCGCGAGGTCATCGCCCGCGTGGTTGACGGCTCCCGGTTCCACGAGTTCAAGCAGCTGTACGGCACGACGCTGGTCTGCGGGTTCGCGCGGATCCACGGACAGCCGGTGGGGATCATCGCCAACAACGGCATCCTGTTCAGCGAATCGGCGCTCAAGGGCGCGCACTTCATCGAGCTCTGCAACCAGCGCGGGATCCCGCTGGTGTTCCTCCAGAACATCACGGGGTTCATGGTCGGTCGCGAGTACGAGGCGGGGGGGATCGCCAAGGACGGCGCGAAGATGGTCACGGCGGTGGCGACCTCGCGGGTCCCCCGGTTCACCGTGATCATCGGTGGCTCGTTCGGGGCGGGGAACTACGCGATGTCCGGCCGGGCCTACGAGCCCCGGTTCCTGTGGACCTGGCCCAACGCCCGGATCTCGGTCATGGGCGGCGAGCAGGCAGCGAACGTCCTCGCGACCGTCAAGCGCGACAACCTCGAGGCACGGGGCGACGAGTGGTCCGCCGAGGACGAAGAGGACTTCAAGGAGCCGATCCGGGAGCAGTACGAGCACCAGGGCCACCCCTACTACGCGACGGCACGTCTGTGGGACGACGGGATCATCGACCCGGCCGACACCCGCGACGTGTTGGGGCTGGCCATCTCGGCTGCATCGAGGACGGACAGCGCTGAACCCAACAACCCGTACGGCGTGTTCCGCATGTAGCCGACGCGTGATCGTGAACATCTCTGATCACGAGGTGATCAGGAGCGTTCACGATCACGGATATCCACAACTCCCGGTCGCTCTCCACTCCACTCGAACCGGCGTTCGACGACGATGGCCGCATGTCCGACTGGGACGGATTCTTCGCGCACACCGCCGAGCGGTACGGCGCCATAGACCTCCGCGACGGCTCCCGCTTCGGGATCGATCCTCAGGCCTTGCGCAGGAGAGCGCGGGCGGAGGGATGGGCCGTGCCGTTCCCGGGGCGTCCCATCCGGCTGCACCCGGCGAGCGCCCCGACCTACGAACGACGGGTGAGCGCCGGCCTCCTCGCGCTAGGCGATCGCGCCCTCGCGAGCCGACGTACCGCCGCGTTCCTCCAAGGCCTGATCGACCGACCTCCCCCGAAGGTGTCCCTCGTGGTCCCGTACGACCGGCGCGCTCCGAAGCTCGGTTCGGGCTTCGAGGTTTGGAGGAGCCGAACGCTGCTCGAGCGCGATGCGTCCGCGCCCTGCGGACTCGCCTCCACGGCACTGGATCGGACCGTCTGTGACCTCGCCGCAGTGAGTTCTCCCTCAGCCATGCGCAGCTACCTGATCGACGGCCGGCAGCGGCGACTGTTCGATCTGGACGAGATCATGCGCCGCCAGGCACTCATGGCAGGCACGACTGGCCTGCCGTTGCTCCGAGCCCTCTGCTACCAGCTCGATGCCACCAGGTGCGACTCGGTCCTGGCCTGGAGAGCCCGCGGCCTCCTGACAGAGGCCGGGATGCGCCCCGACCGGTCGGAACACCCGGTGCAGGCGCCGAACGGGGTGACCGTCCACCTCGACGTGCCGTTCGTGAGGTACCGCGTCGCGGTCGAGGCCGAGGGACTCGGGGCGCACGCCGAGCGCTGGCAGCTCGAACGGGACATCCGGCGGCGGAACACCTTGCGACTCATCCCCTGGCGGATCGTCTGGGTCACCTGGCAGCAGCTCGATGAGGATCCCGACAGCTTCATCGACCAGGTCCGGTCCGAGCTCGAACACCGAGGATGGCCCGGTGACCGGCGATCGTGAACGGGTACGGCATCCTGGTGATCACAGGTGTTCACGATCGCGGGAGGGACGCTGGTGCTGAGGGTCGAGCGGGATGAGCGGGGCGTGGCGACGGTCA
The DNA here is from genome assembly GCA_019347855.1 of Actinomycetota bacterium. Next base: position 19,563 of record JAHWKO010000013.1, on the reverse strand, counting down.
CGGTCGACCGGCCCGAGGTGCGCAACGCCTTCGACGCCGAGACGATCGACCGGATCCGGGAGGCCTTCGAGGAGCTCGGTGCGGATGACGAGGTGCGGGTCGTGGTCCTGACGGGGGCCGGGGACATCTTCAGTGCGGGCGCGGACCTGAACTGGATGAGCTCGATGGTCGACAAGACCTTCGAGGAGAACGTGCAGGACTCGCACGACTTCGAGGCGATGCTCCGCGCCGTCCGCGACTGCTCACACCCGGTCGTCGCGCGCGTCAACGGTCACGCCTTCGGCGGAGGGACGGGGCTCGTGGGCTGTGCCGACATCTCGGTCAGCGTGCGCGACGCTCTGTTCGGGTTCACCGAGGTCAGGCTCGGTCTGGTGCCGGCCGTGATCTCGCCCTACGTCCTGCCGAAGATCGGCGTCGGCAACGCCCGTCACCTGTTCCTGACGGGTGAACGGTTCGATGCCGAGTACGCACGGCGGATCGGGCTCGTGAACGAGATCTGCGAGCCGGACGAGCTCGACGACCGGGTGTCGGACGTGGTCCACGACCTGCTCGCGGGTGGGCCGGTCGCGCAAGCACGTGTGAAGCGCATGCTCCGCGACCTCGCCTCCGCGGATGGGCCCTCCGAAGCGGCGGACATCACGGTCGAGACGATCGCGGAGCTACGCGTGTCGGACGAGGGCCAGGAGGGGATGCGCGCCTTCTTCGACGGACGCGAACCGCGCTGGCTCGCCCCCGACTGACGCACTGCGGCCGTTCAGTCGGCCGCACGGACCGCCCGCACGAGCTCGGCCTTCGACATCTGGGAGCGACCGTCGATGTCGAGCTCCTGCGCGAGCTCGTACAGCTCCTGGCGTGTCATCCCCTCGTACGACCGCCCGTTGCCGTCCGGCGCTGTCGAGGTCGGGGCGTCCCCACGAACCGCGCGAGCGAAACTGTCGCCCGCATCGAGCGTGACGATGTCGAACGGGATCTCGATGCCGGCCTCGGCGAACGCATCGTGGATGCGCTCGGCGACCTGGTCCTGGACGCGACGGATCCCGGCCTGCTGCCCTGCCGTCCAGTACCGCAGGTCGATCGCGACCGACGACGCCCCGTGCTCCGTGTAGTACGCCTCGGGCGCCGGTTCGTCCAGGATCCCGTCGATGTCAGCGAGCGTGTCGAGCGCCATGCGTCTCGCCTCGGCGAGATCCGTGCCGTACGCGACACCCGTCACGAAGCTGCTCCGCACGGCGTCGTAGTGGGTCTGGACGCTGATCGCGCCGGTGTAGACGTCCGCGTTCGGGACGACGACCAACCGGCCATCGAAGGTCTTCAGTCGGGTCTCGCGGATCGTGATGCCTTCGACCGTCCCGCGCAGCCCGTTCACCTCGATCTGGTCCCCGGTCACGAAGGGCTGCCGGAAGATCAGGAGGATCCCGGCGAGCAGGTTCGAGAGGATGTCCTGGAACGCGAACCCAGCCGCCACGCCGAGGAGCCCGAGCCCTCCGAGCATCTTCGCGACGGACAGCGACGGGAACGCGATCGGGAGCGCGACCACGATGCCCAGCACGACGATCCCGACGTACACCAGCGTCGAGAACACGTTGCCGAAGCTCGGGGTCCGCAGCCGGGTCAGGCGCGGGTGCAGGCGATTGCGGACCTGCCGTCCGATCAGGACGAAGACCGCGAGGATGATCGCCGCGAACACGAACTTCGGGAGCAGTCGGAAGAACGATGTGAGGGCGCTCTCGACGCTCGTCGCGACCTGTTCCCACGGGCTCAGGTCGATGTCCGCGTCCGTCTGCTGAGCGAGCAGGAACCACATTCGGGCCTCCATGGTGATCGTCGACGCCGGTCGAGCCGGACGCTCGTCGGTCCTCGGGACCCGCGCCGGGGCGGGCGGACCTCCAACCGACGCATCCAGTATCGGAGCGGTCCGGCGGCTCGTGGCCGGTGCCGCACGTCCGTTCGGGAGGAACGGGCCCGCGAAGTCCGTGGCCAGCGGGCCACGTCGCATCAGGACGATGGCGAGTAGGTGTGCGTGGTGACCTCGCCGTCGCCGAGCGCCTTCACATCCGTCTCCCGCAACGGCATCGGCTTGTGCCGCCAGTCGGCGTACAGCGGGTGCGCACGTCGAGCTGGAACGGCCGGTCCTGCGCGATCGCGTACCCGGCGCCGTACGCCACCCCGCCGAGGGTCCGGTCCGGTTACTCGGGCACGAGGTGGACGAGCAGCTCTTCCTCCATCTGAGTCGAGCCGTCCTCCGCCGACTCGACGAACAGCCGCAGGGTCCCCTCTTGGGCCTCCTCGACCGAGTAGTCGACCGGGAACTGGAAGATCCCCAGGCACCCGCTGCCGCAGCTCGCCATCTCGTTGCTGCTGGCGACGACCTCACCGCCCGCGTCGAGCAGCTCCCACTGGAACGACGCCTCGAAGGCGTTCGTGCACCCCGAGACCGTTGACCCCGGCGGGAACTCGCTGTCCCCGGACGGCGTGCTGATGACGAGGACCGCCTCGTCGGTGACCTGGGACTCGGGTTCGTAGGTCCCGCAGGTGGCGCTCGGGGCCGTCTCGCTCTCCGACGCCGTCCCGGTCTCCTCGGGCGACATGTCGACGGTCTCGGTGGCGCTCGGCGTGCCGGGATCGATCTGCTCGCCCGTTCCGCCGCACGCGGCGAGAAGCATGGCGAGGGCGACGAACAGGACGTGGACGGTACGCACGGAGCTCCTTCGGCGGGGGTTCACCCGGTTGGACGCGCCACCCTACTGCTAGGTTCCGCCCGACCCGCGTACGCCGCTCCGCCAGAGGATGCACGTGTTCCGCAAGGTGCTGATCGCGAACCGGGGCGAGATCGCGCGACGCATCATGCGGACCTGCCGCGAGCTCGACGTCGGGACCGTCGCGGTGTTCAGCGACCCCGATGCCGATGCGCTGCACGTCCTGGAATCGGACGAGGCGGTCCGGCTAGGACCGGCGCCGGCGTCCGAGAGCTACCTCGCGATCGATCGCATCGTCGACGCCGCCCAGCGCACCGGCGCCCAGGCGGTCCACCCGGGCTACGGCTTCCTGGCAGAGAACGCCGACTTCGCGCGTGCCGTCGTGGATGCCGGCCTCGTCTTCATCGGGCCGCGTCCGGAGACGATCGCGCTGATGGGCGATAAAGCCGCGGCGAAGGAGCACCTGCGGGACGCGGGGGTGCCGGTGATCCCCGGTGTGGACGCGTCGGGGATGGACGACGACGGGATCGCCGGTGCCGCCGAGGAGGTCGGCTACCCGGTCCTGCTCAAAGCGGTCGCCGGCGGCGGAGGCAAGGGCATGCGTCGCGTCGACGACCCGGGCGGTCTGCCCGATGCGATCGCCGGCGCGCGCCGTGAAGCCGAGGGATCGTTCGGTGATCCGCGGCTCCTCGTGGAGCGCGTCGTGGACCGCCCGCGCCACATCGAGATCCAGGTCTTCGGTGACACCCACGGCTCGGTGGTGCACCTGTTCGAGCGGGAGTGCTCGATCCAGCGCCGCCACCAGAAGATCATCGAGGAGTCGCCTTCCCCCGCCCTGGACGAGGAGCTCCGGCAGGAGATGTGCGACGCCGCGGTCCGGGCCGCCGCCTCCGTTGACTACGAGGGCGCGGGCACGGTCGAGATGCTGTTGTCCGACGTGAGCCGCGACTTCTACTTCCTCGAGATGAACACGCGCCTGCAGGTCGAGCATCCCGTCACCGAGCTCATCACCGGACACGACCTGGTCGCGTGGCAGCTCGCGGTGGCCGCCGGCGAGCCGATCCCGGTCGCGCAGGACGAGATCCGCCGCGAGGGTCACGCGATCGAAGCTCGGCTGTACGCCGAGGACCCGGCGGGCGGGTTCCTGCCCCAGTCCGGGACGGTGAGCGTCTTCGACGTCCCGGAGGGATCCGATGTCCGGCTCGATGCGGGGGTCACCGGCGGCAGCGTGGTGTCGCCGCACTACGACCCGATGCTCGCGAAGCTCATCGTCCGCGGCGCGGACCGCGGCCAGGCGGTCACGCGGATGCGGCAGGCGCTGCGCCGCACGACCGTCCTGGGCATCACGACGAACGTCGACCACCTGCTGGCGACGGTCGAGCAACCCGCCTTCGAGGAGGGTGAGCTCACCACGTCGTTCCTGGACGACCACCTGCCCGACTGGGGTCCCGGCCCGGCGCCGACCCCGGCTCTGGCAGCGGCCGCCGCGGCCATGGCCCGGCCCCCAGACCGGACGGCCGCGCATGACCCCTGGTCGACCCTGGGTCCGTGGCGTATCGCGGGCGTCGGTGGATGGCGCCTGGTCCTGCGTGCGGCTGACGGCACCGAACACGACCTCACCGTCCGCGGGCGCGCCGGACATCTCGAGATGGACGGCCCCGACCGTTCCCACGCGATCGAGGTGGTCCGACGCGACGCGCACCGGCTCGAACTGGTGGTCGACGACGAGCAGGTCCACGCGGCGGTCGACGCCCAGGGCGCGGTCGTGTGGGTCCACGTCGAGGGGCGTACCGCGCGGTTCGAGGTGCAGGCGGCCACCCGGCATGCCGACCCGGGGGCGGCCGCGGCGGGCGATGCGCTCGCATCCCCGATGCCCGGCACCGTAGCCGCGGTCGAGGTCGCCGAGGGCGACACCGTCTCCGCGGGACAGACCCTCGTCGTCGTCGAGGCGATGAAGATGGAGCACCAGATCCGCGCCCCACTCGACGGGACCGTCGCGAAGGTGCGGGTGACCGTGGGGGACGCGGTCGACGCCGATCAACCCTTGGTGGACGTCGAGACCGACGAAGGGGCCTGACGCACGGGCGCCCGTCGAGCGTCGACGTAGGCTCGTCCCACCCGTCCAGGAGCGCCCGGTGTCCCTCCCCGAACGTGTGACGATCGTCGAGGTCGGCCCCCGTGACGGGCTGCAGAACGAGTCGGGGGTCGTGCCCACCGACGTGAAGGTGGCGTTCATCGACCGGCTGGCTCGCACGGGACTCCCGGTCGTCGAGGCGACCTCGTTCGTCCACCCGGACTGGGTCCCGCAGCTCGCGGACGCGGCCGAGGTCATGGACCGGATCGATCGGGTGGACGGGGTCCGCTACCCGGTCCTCGTCCCGAACGAGACCGGCCTGGAACGCGCACTGGAGCACGGGGCCGGCGAGATCGCCGTCTTCACCGCGGCCAGCGAAGGGTTCACGAAGGCCAACATCAACCGCACGATCGACGAGAGCATCGAGATGTTCCGGCCCGTCGTGCGGCGCGCGTCGGAGGCGGGCGTGCGGGTCCGTGGGTACGTGTCCACCGTGCTCGGCTGTCCGTACCAGGGGGATGTTCCGATCGAGGACGTCGTCCGGGTCACGGGGTCGCTGCTGGAACTCGGGATCGACGAGATCAGTCTCGGCGACACGATCGGCGTGGGCACGCCCGGGGAGACCCAGGGACTCCTGACCGCCGTGGCCGAGGAGGTGGACCTGGAACGGATCGGGGTCCACATGCACGACACCTTCGGCCAGGGGCTCGCCAACACGCTGGCCGCGTTCGAGGCCGGCGTCACGATCGCCGACACCTCGGCCGGAGGGCTGGGCGGGTGCCCGTACGCACCGGGCGCCAAGGGCAACCTCGCGACCGAGGACCTCGTCTACGCCCTGCACGGCAGCGGGGTCGACACCGGCGTCGACCTCGACGGTCTGGTCGACACCACCGAGTGGATGGCGGATCAGCTCGGCCGGGACCCCGAGTCGCGCGTCGTGCAGGCCATCCTCGCCAAACGTCGACTCCGGGAGGACGACGGGGCCTGACGGCCGTGACTCACGTGCGCACCGCCCGGTCGAGCGCGTGGAACGCTGCCCGGCCGAGCGCCTCGCGATCCCGTCCGACCTCGTCCATCGTCGTCGTCACGAGCGATCCCCGCTGCACCAGCGCGGACCACCGCTGGGCGACCTCCAGCGGGTGCCCCGGATCGTCGGGCCACCCGACGACGCCGACCGGGACCGGCACGGACGTCAGGAGCTCGACGTCGGGGGCACGCCCACCCTCGAGCGCGACCAGGGCGGCTTCCAACGACCCGGGGTCGGCTTCCCTCCAGTCCCGTCGCAGCAGGTCCCGGAGCCACGACGGCACATCCGGGTCGGAGGTCGCACGGTCCAACGCCGCCTCGATCCCGACGCGGCGGATCTCGTCGGCGACCACCGCGTGCGGGCCGTGACCCGGCCTCGCACGCCCGATCCAGGCTGGCAGGCACGCGACCGCCCCCTCGATCACGCGATCGTGGAGAGCTGGCGTCACCTGGTGATCACGACCGTTCACGGTCCCAGGTTCTGCGGCGAGCGTCATCGCGACATGTGCGCCCAAGGACACGCCCCCGACGATCTGCGCCCCGACCTCCTCGACCACCTCAGCCATGTCGGCTATGTGCGCCTCGAGCCCGTGGTCGTCCACGGACCGGGCGGGTGAGCTCGAGCCGTGCCCTCGCAGGTCGTAGGCGATCAACCGGTGCCCCGCCTCGACGGCAGGTGCCCCGAAGGCCTCCACGAGGAACCGCGCCGACGAGCCGACCCCGTGCGCCAGCACCACGGCTGGGGCGTGTCGGTCACCGAGCTCGAGCACGGCGAGGTCGCTCGTCCCGGTCCTGATCGTTCGAGCACTAGGTTGCATCGCGGTCATGCAAGCGCAGCAGGGGAACCATGGGCGACCACATCCTGGCGATCGACCAGGGCACGACCGGCACGAAGGTCCTGATCGTCGCCCCTGACGGGACCGTCGCGGGGCAGGCGTACTCCGAGTTCGAGCAGCACTACCCGCAGCCGGGCTGGGTCGAGCACGATCCTGCAGAAATCTGGGAGGTCAGCCGGCAGGTGGCGTTGAAGGCGCTCGACGCCGCGGGCAAGGACCCCCGGGACATCGCGGCGGTCGGCATCACCAACCAGCGCGAGACGACGGTGATGTGGGAACGGGGCTCGGGGCGGCCGATCGCCAACGCGATCGTGTGGCAGGACCGTCGCACGGCCGATGTCTGTGACGCGCTGCGCGAGCGGGGTCTGGAGGAGCACATCCGCCGGACCACGGGCTTGCTGATCGACCCGTACTTCTCGGGCACGAAGGTCGCGTGGATGCTCGACCACGTCGACGAGGCCCGTGCCGCCGCCGAGCGTGAGGAGCTCGCCTTCGGGACGATCGACACCTGGCTCGTGTGGAAGCTGACAGGAGGGGCGGTCCACGCCACCGACCCGTCGAACGCCTCACGGACGTTGCTGTACGACATCTACGACCTGTCCTGGGACGACCGGTTGCTCGAGGAGCTGAACGTCCCCGCGGCTGTCCTGCCCGAGGTCAGACCGAGCGCGGGCGATTTCGGCACGACCGATCCCGACGCGTTCCTGGGGATCGAGGTCCCCGTCGCCGGCATCGCGGGTGACCAGCAGGCGGCGCTGTTCGCTCAGGCGTGCTTCGACCGGGGGCTGGCCAAGAACACGTACGGGACCGGGTCGTTCCTCCTCATGAACATGGGCACGGACCCCGATCCGATCACCGAGGGCCCCCTCATGACGGTCGCGTGGCAGGTCGGTGCCGACCCCGTGGAGTACGCGGCCGAGGGCGCGATCTTCGTGACCGGTTCCGCCGTGCAGTGGCTGCGCGACGGCCTCGGCATCATCGAAGACGCGGCGGAGACCGAGACGCTCGCCGGGTCGCTGGACAGCAACGACGGCGTGTACTTCGTGCCGGCGCTCACCGGGCTCGGCGCTCCGCGCTGGGATCCCTACGCCCGTGGCACGCTGCTGGGGCTGACCCGAGGGACGGCGCGCGCCCACATCGCGCGGGCGACCCTCGAGTCGATCGCCTACCAGACCCGCGACGTGGTCGAGTCCGTGCAGGAACGCTCTGGTGTCGAGCTCGACGAGCTGCGGGTCGACGGAGGCGCCGTCGTGAACTCGTGGCTGATGCAGTTCCAGGCGGACCAGCTCGGGGTCCCGGTCGTGGTCCCGACGATCACCGAGACCACCGCGCTCGGGTCGGCGTTCCTGGCCGGGCTGGCGACGGGAGTCTGGGACGGCCGCGACGACCTGCGTGCGCTGTGGACCGAGGACCGACGGTTCGAACCGCGCATGTCACGCGACGAGGCGGACGCGCACTACGACCGGTGGCGGCTGGCCGTCGAACGCTCCACGGGCTGGGCCCGCGAGCGCTGAGCGTCAGCTCCGGGACGCGACGTCTGCGAGCACGTCACGCGAGGCGTCGAGGAACCGTTCGACCTCCTCTTCGGTCCCGATGGTGACGCGGATCTGCTCGAGCAGCTGGTACGGACCGAGCGGCCGCACCCCCACCCCGTGCTCGGCGTAGGCCTCGACGATCGGGGCGGCCGCCTCCCCCAGCTCGATCAGCACGAAGTTCCCCAGACCCTCGATCACCGGGACCCCGATGTCGCGTAATCCCTCGGCCATGCGGGCACGACCGGTGATGGTCCCGGTGACGGTGCGTTCGAGGTGCGCCTGGTCACCCAGTGCGGCGACGGCCGCGACCTGCGCGACGCTGGTGACGTTGAACCGGACCCGCTGGGCGTCAAGCGGAGCGGTCAGCCCGGCCGGTCCCAGCAGGTACCCCACACGGAGGCCGGCCATGGCGTACGCCTTCGAGAAGGTCCGCAGGACGACGAGCCGCGGGTGCTCCAGCTCGAGCTCCGCCACCGTCGCGTACCCCCGCTGTCCCGAGGCGAACTGGTGGTAGGCCTCGTCGATCGCGACCGTGACCTCGTCCGGGACGTTGTCGACGAGGTACCGCAGCTCCTCGGCGGTGAGGTGCTGGCCCGTGGGGTTCGCCGGGTTGTCGACCAGCAGGAGCCTGGTGTCGTCGTCGATCGCGGCGAGGAGGTCGTCGACGCCGCGCTCGTACCGGGGTCCGACCGGGACCTCGATCAGCGGAGCGCCAGCGACCTGCGCCCCGAGCTTGTAGACGATGAACGATCTCTCGAACGTGACGACCGATCCGGGGTCGTCCCGGCCCGCCTCGTGGAGGATCAGGTCCATCAGTAGCCCCGCGGAACCGTTGCCGACGATCACCCGGTCCAGGTCGACGAGCTCGTGCTTGGCCAACGCCTCGCGCAGCACGACGCTCTGGTCGTCCGGGTAGATGTGCGCGGTGCTGGACCGGTCCTGGATCGCGTCGATGACCGCCGGTGACGGCCCGTACGGCGACTCGTTCGACGACAGCCGGACGTCCATGCCCGGCGGTGGGCCGACGGCCGCCGCCGATGCGACTCCTCCCTCACCCACGGATGCTCCTCGGATCAGCTGGTGGTCTCGGTCGCCACGGTAGGCGAGGGTCGGGTGCGTCCGTCCAACGACCACGGGTCGGCGAACGCTGTGCGCACGTGGTCGGCGATCACCGCGGCCTGGTAGCCGTCGACGAAACGGTGGTCGAGGGTCGCCGAGAGCGTGATGAGCGGCCGGACCGCCGGTTCGCCGTCGACGGCCACCACCCCGTCCCGGACGGCGCCGATCAGGACGTACAGAGGAACCCGTGCGAAGGGGGTCGGCGGGACGAAACCCTGGTCCAGGCCGAACATGCCGACGCTCGTCACCACACACGACCCGAACGGGAACGCGTCGAGGCCGACCGACGGGGCATCCACCCCGAGGGCGCCGGTCAGCCACCCGCTGAACCACACCACGGGGCGCAGCAGTACCGGCGGCAGGATCCTGATCAGGGACCTGCTGCGCTCGAAGGCGTCGTCCTGACCGGTTCGCACGCGTTCGGCGGCCTCGCGCAGCCCCCGGGCGATCTCGTCGACCCGCAGCTCGTCCACGCGCTCCAGCTTGACCTTCGCGAGGTCCTCGCCGTCCTCGAAGGCGACCAGGAACGCGACGTCCACGGTGTCATGCGGGACGTACCGGCCGAGGACGATACGGCCGTTCAGGGAGGGCTCGTCAGCGAGCGCCGACGCGACGGCCTTGCCGACCAGATGGGTGACCGTGACCCGCTCGCCGGTCTCCGCGCGGACGTGATCGAGGTACGCCAGCGCGGCGGAGGCGTCCAGAGTGAGCGTCCCGTAGATGTTCGGTTCGCGGGGAGGCCGCCAGGCCGCGATCGCGAGCTTACGGCGGGTGCGGTTCCAGGCCACGGTCAGCTCCTACAGGTACAGGCCGGTGCTTCCGTCCTGCCGGGTCGAGGCCGTCGCGTGGACATCCCGCTCGCGGACGATCAGGTAGGACTCCCCCTGGATGTCGACCTCGATCGCATCGTCGGGCAGGTACAGGATCTCATCGCCAGGATCGACGCTGCGCACGTGCGGGCCGGTCCCGATGACCTCACCCCAGACACCTTTGCGGTCCACGGACTGCGCGGTGGCGGGGATCAGGATCCCGCCCTTGGACCGACGCTCGGCGTCGTCCGGCAGCACGACGAGGATCCGGTCGGCTGTCACGGACACGGACCGTCGGCTCGGTAGGTCGGCGGCGGCCGGCTCGCTCACGCCGCGTCGCTCCGGCCGTCCAGCGGCTCGTTGTCCGCGTGCTGGGCGCTCTCGGGACGGGTCGGGTCCTGCCCATCGTCGTCGACGTGGCCGTCGTCTTCGATGCGGCCCCCGTCGTCCTCGTCGCGCCCGCGGATCCGGTCGAGCGCCTCCTTGGCGCGCGCCCGAGCTCGGTCCAGGATGTCCTGAGCCCACTCGAACTGGGTCGCCAGGATCGCCAGTCCCGCCAGCACGATGAGCATCCCGGGACCCGGCAGCGGCATCAGCACGACGCCCGTGACGACGACGACCCCACCGATGACCGCGACCGCGATCCGTTCACCCTCGCGCTGGACGAAGCGTCCGATGCGTCCGAACGAGGACCCCCCCTGTGACCGATCATCCGCCACGAGGTCCTCCGGGTCACCTGGCGTCACGCGGACTCTACCGCCGGACCTGTTGCGCTCGCGTTCAGTTCTCGATGGATCGCGGGGACGACCGCTCGGAGGTAGCGCCCCAGGCGCACGAACGACCGCCCGCGTTCGCGGAACCGGTAGGTGATCGGCACCTCGTGGTACCGGAAGCCCTTGGCCAGCAGATCGAGCGTCAGGACCTGCGCGTAGTTGTAGTCGTGCACGACCTCGGCCGCGGCTGCGGCCTCCGGCCCGAACGCCCGGTAGCCGGTCTGACCGTCCGTGATGTGCCGACGCGCGACGAACCGCAGGGCCAACGTGAGGGCGACGTTGCCGAACCGTCGGTGGGGGAGCATCCGTCGGATGTCACCGGCGAAGCGCGACCCCGCGACGTAGTCAGCCTCCCCATCCAGGACGGGACCGACGACGTCCGCGAGCTCCTCGGGCGCGTACTCGCCATCCGCGTCGCAGAACGCGACCGCGCTTGCGCCGCGAGCGACCGCTTCGGCGAGCCCGGCACGCACGGCGGCACCCAACCCGCGGTTCCGATGGAAGGAGAGGACCTCGGCTCCTGCCTGGCGCGCCACCTCGGCCGTCCCGTCGGTGGATCCGTCGTCGATCACGAGGACCTGCACCGGACGCCCGTGGACCTGTTCCGGGGCGCGTGCGACGACGTCGCCGACGCTGGCGGCTTCGTTGTGAGCGGGGAGGAAGAGCACGACCGGACCGGGCTGGACCGGTGAAGGAGGTTCGCGCTCGGGGAGATCGGCGGGGAGCCGGAGACGCCCCACCATCCCGGGCGACGGCACCACCGTGGCGACCGCCCCGGCCACCCACGAGTACACCGTCTTGACGGCGTGCGCGGTGACGGCGACCGCGAGAGCCGCGCCGAGGTCGGCGCCGAGGGCGACGAGCACCGCGCTGGCGGCCGCCTCGTACGTCCCGACCCCTCCCGGGGCGATCGCAGCCACCTGGGCCGCGATCGTGATAGCGGTGACCAGGACCGCCTGCGCGTACGTGATGTCCACACCGACCCACCGCGCGGCCTGCCACACCACGATCGACTCGAGCACCCAGGTCAGCAACGTCCCGACCGCGACCACCAGGTCCGGGGCGCGGACATCCTCCCGAGATCGGGACAGACGACCAGTCCACACCAACCCCGCCCCGGTCCCGGCGACGGCCAGCGCGGCGACGACCCACAGGAGGTTGCCGGCGACCTGGAGCGCGACACCGGTACCCAGGACGATGGTGAGCACCACGACCGCTAGGACGTCGGCTGCCCGGAGCGTCACCGTCGATGCGGTCGCGGCGACCAGCGGGATCCCGTCCCGTCGGACCACGCTGGCGACACGTAACGGTTCTCCCAGCCGGAACGGCAGGACGTGGTTGGCGCCCAACGAGACGTGCAGCGCCGCGAGCGCCTGCCCGAACGACAGGCGCGGCAGGACCCGCTGCCAGATCCGGGCGCGCAGCACGAACGCAGCGGCGTACGTGGCGACCACCAGCAGGATCCCGGCCGGGTCCTGGAACGCCCGACGCCCCGCGCGCGCCAGCGCCGCCGTGTCGACGACGGCCACCACCGCCACCGCCGACACCACGAGCACCGCCGCGCCGACCCACCACGTGATGGAGTGCTGACGCCAGCGCGCGGGGAGGAGGGTCACGGCGGAGCTCCGTGTGGCCTGGGGCGGAGGTTGAGGTTAGGTTGCCCTAACCTTACCTGGCCCACCACACGCGGAGCGAGACGTGACCGACACCGCCCTCGTGACCGGCTCGTCCGGGTTCATCGGCAGCCACCTCGTCGAACGACTCGGCGGGGACGGGCTCGACGTCATCGGCATCGACCGCGGGCCGCGGGTCGCGACCACCGGCGCCCACGTGCGAGCCGACCTGTCCGAGCCGGACGACCGCGTCCGAGGCGCGCTCCGGGAGGCGGATGTCGTGTTCCACCTGGCTGGGTGCCCGGGCGTGCGTGACGACGCGGAGGACATCGAGTACCGACGGTGGAGGGACAACGTCCTCGCGGGCGAGGTCGTGCTCCGGGAGGTCCCCCCGTCGGTCACGACGGTCGTGGTGTCCTCCTCCTCGGTGTACGGCGGCGCCCCGTGCATCGATCGGGCCGGACGCGCCGAGCCGTGCCAGGAGGATGCGCCCCTCCGTCCCCGCGGGGGGTACGCCCGGTCGAAGACGCGGTTGGAACGACGCTGCGAGGTGCGTCGCGACGCAGGAGGACACGTCGCTGTCGTGCGACCGTTCACCGTCGCCGGCGAGCGGCAGCGTGCGGACATGGCGATCGCGATCTGGCTGACGGCCGCCCGCACCGGACGCGCGTTGCCCGTGATCGGATCACTGTCCCGGACACGCGACGTCACCGACGTCCGGGACGTCGTCGAGGGGCTGGTCCGACTGGCCGCATCGGGCCACGCGACGACGCTGAACCTCGGCACCGGTCGAGGACGGAGCCTCCAGGAGCTCGTCCAGGCGGTGGCAGCAGCGTGTCGGGTTCCCGTCCGGCTCGACGTCCATCACGACCCCAACGGCGAACCCACAGACACCCTCGCCGACACCGTCCGGTGCCGGCAGCTGCTCGGCTTCACGCCACGGACCGATCTCGACGAGCTCGTGTTCCGACAGGCTGCCGCCATGCCTGACACCGAGGCGCGGTTCCACGCGGCGACCGAGCTACGGGCGGGGTGACCCTGGGGCGTGGTCGGCGCTCGAGACGGCCACCTCACCCCGGAAGACCGTCGGCTCGTGGCCGTGGTCCATGAACACCTTGACGGAGGTCCCCGGAGGGTGGTCCTCGGTGTGCGGTCGCAAACACCGGACGACCAGACCAGAAGCCAGTCGGATCCGGTAGACCACGAACCCTCCCTGGAACTCACGGTCGAGCACGTGACCGGTGCCGTCCGGGTCGGCCACGAACGACAGCTCGTGGGGACGGGACATGACGTGCAGCTGGTCACCGTCGTGCGCGGTCGACGGGGCGGCGGTCTCGCCGGCTTCGGTGACGAGCCGTCCACCCGCGACCTCACCCGGGAGGAAGTCGGCGTCGCCCATGAACGTGGCGACGAACCGGTTGGTCGGAGCGTGGAAGACCACGGCCGGGTGATCGACCTGCTCGGTGCGCCCGGCCCGCATCACCACGACCCGGTCGCCGACGGAGAGCGCCTCCTCCTGATCGTGCGTCACGAACACGGCGGTCGCGCCGACCTCTCGGAGCACCCGGATCGTCTCGGCGCGCACCTGCAACCGGAGGTTGCGGTCGAGGTCGGAGAACGGCTCATCGAGCAGGAGGACCTCCGGTTCGGGGGCCAGGGCCCGTGCCAGGGCGATGCGCTGCTTCTCGCCCCCGGACAGCTCGTGCGGGTAACGCTCCGCGAACCCGGCCATCTCCACGAGCTCGAGGACGTCGTCGACGCGGCCACGCTGTCGCGTGACGCCACGGCGGCCCAACCCGAAGGCGACGTTCTGGGCGACCGTGAGGTGCGGGAACAGCGCATCGTCCTGGAAGACGATGCCGACGCGGCGTCGCTCGGCCGGCACCCAGTGACCCTCCCCGGCGACGACCCGTCCGTCGATCGAGACGGTGCCCGTGTCCGGCTCGAGCAGACCGGCGACCACCCGCAGCACGGTGGACTTGCCGCACCCGCTCGGTCCGACGAGCGTGAGCAGCTCACCGGTCTCGACGTCGAGGGTCAACCGGTCGACGGCGAGGGTGTCGCCGAACCTCTTGGACGCGTCACGGAGGGAGACGACGACGCTCATCCCACGAGCTCCCGTTCGCGGACCGTCTCGGCCACCGTCGGCGCGCCCTCGACATCGGCCGGGTCACGGTCCGGCGACCGGCGGACGAGCAGCACGACCGGGACCAGCGCCGCGGCCACGATGGTGAGAGCCGGCAGTGCGGCCCCCTCCCACCGGGATTCGGTGGCGAGCTGCCACACCCAGACCGACAGCGTGTCGAAGCCGAAGGGACGCAGCAGGAGCACGATCGGCAGCTCCTTCAACGCGTCGATCAGGATCAGGACGAGCGCCACCCCGACACCCCTACGGATCAGCGGCAGGTGGATCCGTCGCATGACCTCCCGGGGCGCGGCACCCAGGGTGAGGGCGGACATGGTCATCGCGGGTGTGACCTTCTGGAGGCTGGCGTCGACGCTGTTCGTGCCCAGAGCGAGGAACCGTACGACGTACGCGTAGATCAGTCCGACGAGGGAGCCGGTGACCAGAAGTCCCCGCCCACCGGGCAGTCCGAGACTATCGACCACCGTGTCCAGACCCGCCAGCACCGTGATCACGCCGATCGCGACCACCGGGCCGGGTACCGCGTAGCCCACGGTGGTCAGTTGGGCCGAGGTCCGGGTGAGGCGGTCACCGTTCATCCGGGCCGCGTTCGCGACGAGGACCGCGACGATCACGCACCCGACGGCGGCGATCGACCCGACCAGGAGGCTGTGCCACAGGTAGGTGAGGAACCGCGGGTCGACCCGACCCTGCAACCCACGGATCGTCTCCTCATCGGCCCACGCCAGGAGCTGCAGCACGGGGCCGATGAACGCCGCGGTGAGCACGGCGAGGCACGCGGCCGTCGCCCCCCACGCCTTCGAACCACGGAGACGGACCGGCTCGATCCGCCTCGCGGCGCCGCCCTCCTGGTGGTACCTGGCGCGGCCGCGCAGGACCCGCTCGACGACGATGACGGCGAACGCGAAGACCAGCACCAGCGCCGCCAGTTCGGTCGCCGCGGTCCGGTCGAACATCCCCTTCCAGACCCGGTACACACCGACCGACACGGTCTGGACGTTGAAGTACTGCACGGTGGCGAAATCCGTGAGGGTCTCGAGCATCACGAGGGTGAGGCCGGCGGCCAGGGACGGGCGCGCCAGCGGCAGCACGACCCGACGGGCCGCCTGGAGCCGGGAGTGGCCGAGCATCCGCGCTGCCTCGAACGTGGACGCCCCCTGCTCGAAGAGGGCCGACCGGGTGAGCAGGTAGACGTACGGGTAGAGCGTGAGCGTCAGCACCACCGCGGCGCCGGGGACGTTGCGGACATCGGGGAACCACGCGCTCGAACCGAACACCGCGCGCAGCCCGCCCTGGATCGGACCCGCGTAGGACAGCATCGCGAGGAACACGAACCCCAGGACGTAGGCCGGCATCGCCAGAGGCAGCACCAGCAGCCACCGGAACGCCCGTTGCCCGGGGAACCGGTAGGCGGTGACGAGCCACGCGAGCCCTCCCCCGACGACGAGCGTCCCGATCCCGACGAGGACCATGAGCCCGACGGTGTCCATGAGCATCTCGGGCAGCCGGGTCCGCCACAGGTGGCCCCAAACCTCCACTGACGGGGTCAGGATGCTCGATGCGACGGCCACGACGGGGACGACGACGAGCACCGCCGCCACGACCGCGATCACGGTCCATCCTCGCCGGGCTGGGACCGTGCTCATGCGTGGACCGTCGTCGCGATCACGTGTAGCCGACCTCGTCCATCAGCCGGACCGCTTCGCTGTTCAGCGCTCCGAACTCCGATGCGTTCAGGGTGTCGCGGTCGAAGCTCCCGAACCCGCGGATCAGCTCCCCGGGCTCGACATCGGGGTTCACCGGGTACTCGTGGTTCCCCTGGACGAAGCTCTGCTGACCGTCGGTGGCCAGCCACTCGAGCAGTCGCAGGGCGAGGTCCGGGTCATCCGCGTGCTGGGTCACGCCCGCCCCGCTGATGTTGACGTGGACGCCGCGCCCGTCCTGGTTCGCCCAGAAGACCTCGACCGGGAGGTCGGGATCGTCCTCGAGCAGGCGCGCCAGGTAGTAGTGGTTCGCGATGCCGACATCGCACCCCCCCTCGGCGATCGTCTCGAGGATCTGGACGTCGCTGTTGAGGATCTCGAGGTCGTTGTCGATCCACCCGGCCACGATCTCCCTGGCGCCGTCGTACCCGTGATGGGCGATCAGGCTGGCGATCAGGGACTGCGTGTAGACGTTCGTGGAGTTGCGCATGCAGAGGCGGCCCTGCCACTGCGGGTCCGCGAGGGCCTCGTAGGTCGACAGCTCGGACGGATCGACCCGGTCGGGGTGGTAGACGATCGTGCGGGCCCGCATCGAGAGGCCGAACCACCGTCCCTCGGGATCGCGGAGGGCGTCGGGGACGGCCCCTTCGAGGACCTCCGACTCGACGGGCCGGAAGATGCCCTGCTCGGTGGCCAGGTGGAGGTTGCCCGCGTCGACCGTCATGTAGACGTCGGCCAGCGTGTCCTCGCCCTCGGCCTTGATGCGCTCCCGCAGCTCCGCTCCCCCGCCGGTCAGGAACTCGACGGAGATCCCGGTCTCCTGCGCGAACCGCTCGAACGCCGGCTCGAGGTCGTAGTGCCGGGCGGAGTAGACGCGCACCACCCGGTCGTCGCCGGTGGCGATGCCGCAGGCCGGCAACGCCATCGCGAGGACGGCGAGGAGTGCGACGAGGCGGACCCGGGATCCGTGCGGGGAAGTCAGCATAGGTTAGGCTCACCTTACCTCGGAACGGGGATGCCACACGATGGGGTACCCGACCCCCGTTGTCGAACCGCCGGCCGAGGCTCCCCACGCTCACGGAGAGTCGATGTCGAGCCCCGGCTGGCTGACGTTGCGGCGCGCCATGGCGTTGGTCGCTGCCGTTGCCTTCGGGGCAGCGGCGCTGGGCATACCCGGACGGGCCACGTACGGCATGCGGACGAGCGGCGACGAGCCCCACTACCTCCTGACCGCGATCAGCCTCGGCGAGGACGGCGACCTGGACGTGTCGGACGAGATCGCGGACGACCGGTACCGCCCGTTCCACGAGCGAGGTCTGAAGCCGCAGTCCGCGGAGCAGCGGGATGGTTCGATGGTCGTCCCCCACGACCCGATGCTGCCGGTGTTGCTGGCCGGACCGGTGCTCCTCGGCGGCTTCGTCGGCGCGAAGCTAGCCCTGGCCGCCGTGGCTGGGGCGCTCGGGGCGCTGCTCGTCTGGGTCATGGTTCGCCGCTTCGAGGTCCGGGTCGGGGTGGCCACGGTGACCGCCGTCGTGTTCGCGTGCGCCGCACCTCTGGCGGTGTACGGGCACCAGGTCTACCCGGAACTGCCAGCTGCACTGGCCGTGCTCGTCGCGGTCGCCGCGCTGACCGGGCGCATGGGACCGTGGGCGGTCGCCGGGCTCGGGGCCGCCGTGGTCGCCCTGCCCTGGCTGTCGGTGAAGTACGTGTTCGTGGCTGCGGCGCTGGCCGCGACAGGTCTGGTCCAGCTGTGGCGACGGGGCGATCGACGCGTCGCTGCCGCGCTGGTGGCCGGACTGGGGCTGGCCGGGTTCGCGTACGCGGTCGCCCACCTGGCCTGGTACGACGGGCTCACGGCGTACGCATCGGGACGGTTCTTCCAGGCGAACGGCGGAGAGCTGAGCGTGGTCGGCACCGACCCGGACCACCTCGGCCGAGCGCGCCGCCTGGTCGGGCTGTGGGTCGACCGTGGGTTCGGGCTCGCAGCCTGGCAGCCGGCCTGGCTCCTGGCGGTCCCCGCGGTCGCGGCACTGGCTCGGCGTCGTCCACGAGGGTGGGGCGGGCTGCTCGCACCGCTCGCGGCCGGCTGGTTCACCGCCACGTTCGTGGCGCTCACCATGCACGGTTGGTGGTTCGCCGGTCGCCAGACCGTCGTGGTCCTGCCGCTGGCGGCGGCGGCGATCGGCTGGTGGGCCGACCGGTCGCTGCGCCGCACGTGCGCGGTCGCCGTCCTGGGGGCGGTGGGGATCGTGGCCTACGTGTGGGTCGCGTTCGAAGCGGCGCGGGGCGACGTCACGTGGGTCGTGGACTTCGCCTCGACCGCGAACCCGTCGTTCCGCGGCTGGACCGCCGCGCTCCCCGACTACCTGCGCCCTGGTCTGCAGATGTGGGCACTGCATGGGGCGTGGACGGTCGCGCTCGGGGCGCTGGCCGGCTGGGGCTGGACGTCAGCTGGAGGACTCGGTGGCCGTCTCGGTCCCCGCGTCCGTGGGCGACTCCGTCCCCGCCTCGGTCCCGATTCCCGTGCCCGTACCGGTGCTGTCGGTGGTCTCGCCGCCTCCGTCCAGTTCTCGGACCCCCGCGCCGTCGTCGGTGCCGCACGCGGCGACGGCGAAGATGAGGAGGCCGGCGGCGAACGCTCGGCGGACAGGCAGGGATCGCATCGAGGGACCTCTCTGGAGTGACGACTCAGGTCAGGCTAGGTGAGGTTAGCCTCACCTAATGGGTCAGCGCCGCGGGGCCGTTCTCTCTCTACTACCCAACGGGTGGCTAGTCCGATATCGCCACCGGTTCTCCTTCCCGCGGGCCATACCGGCCGCAGGTCTGGGCTCCGACACTATGAACGCACTCACCGTGACCCGCCGGTCACGTTCCGCCAGACAGACCACTGCTCAGGACAGCCAAGAGGATGACACGAGGATGGCACAGCCTCCGAACCCGAAGCGCCGGGGCACTGCTCGTAGCCGTGTTCCTGCTGTTGGGAGCGAACGAGGTCGTCGCGCAGAGCGTGCCCGTCACCGTCGAGGTCCAGGGCAGCGAGCAACCGCTGCCGACCGACGTCCCGACGGGGGGTCCGACCGACGGACCGACCTCCGAGCCTACGGATCCCCCGACGTCCCCCACCGATGCACCTCCCAGCGACACGCCCACCCCCGCCCCGCCCGTCGGCGAGGAGCCGCCGCCCGCGGCCGTCGACCCGCCCAACGACCCGCTCGCGCGAACAGGTACGGAAG
>JAHWKO010000135.1 GCA_019347855.1 Actinomycetota bacterium | reverse complement strand
CAGGCAGAGATCCCGGGTCCTCAGCCACCTCCGGGGCAGGGCTCCGGGGTGGCTCGGCCTCGCCCAGCTCCTCTCGGACCAGGGCGAGGACCCGATCGAGGGCGGCGCCCACCTCCTCGCTGAAGCCGAGGCCCAGGGTGGTCTCGGCCGGCTCCACCTCGATCACCACCGTCTCCGGCAGCGCTCCCCACTGGCGGGCCAGGGCCAGGCTGTGGCTGAGGCCGGTCTCGTCGGTGAGGGCGTCCGCCATCTGCTCGTACACGTCCACCGGAGGCGGGTGGCGCAGGTCGTAGCGGCGAACCTCACCGGGGCGGTCGGGCGTTCTGGCGGTGGCGACGACGATGACCAGCTTGGCCGGGCGCAGCTCCTGCAGGCGGTGCAGCACCAGCAGTGCCGAGGAGGGGATCTCCTCGACGACGACGTCGTCGGGCCAGTCGAGGTGCTCGCTGTAGCTGACGAAGTTCCGCCCGAAGTCGAGGTCCCGCAGGCCCGGTACGCCGAAGCCCCCCACCAGGGCCCGGCACCGGGTACTGCGGTCGACGTCAGTCGAGGGTGCAGCCACAGGAGTTGACCTCGCGCACGATGGTGCCCTTGCCCGTGTCCATGTGGGTGGTGCAGGGCATGCACGGGTCGAAGCTGCGGATGGCCCGCAGGATGTCGATGCCCTTGACCTCGTCGTCGGAGACCGACTCCAGGATGGGGGTGCCCACGACCGCCTCCTCGTACGGGCCGAGGCCGCCGAAGGGATCCCGAGGCGAAGCGTTGAGCGTCGACGGGGTGGTGATCTGGTAGTTGAGGATCTTGCCCTTGTCCATGTGCAGGTGGTGCACCAGGAAGCCGCGGCTCGCCTCCCAGAAGCCCACCGACACCCGCTCGTCCTTGGGCACCTTGAACGGGGTGGCCACCTTGGTCTCGCCCCGCCGCCAGTACTCGAACGCCTTGAGCAGGCAGTTCATGCCGATGGTGGAGGTGAAGGCCATGGCGTAGGCCCGGGCCCGGTTGCGCTCGAGGGCGTTGATGGTGCGGGGCACCTTCCAGAACACCTCGGTCTCCGGGAGTTGGTGGCGGGGCAGCACCATGCGCAGCCCGTCACCGGTGGCCTCCAGGAACGGGTTCTCCGGCGTCTGGCCGGCCAGCGCCGTGGTCCACATGCGACCGTAGGTGCCCGTCTCGATGCTGTGGCGGTCCCACCGAGGGGCGGTGTCCCAGGTGTACTTCTCCTTGAAGTTGGTGGCCGACGGACGGGGGATGGTCTCCTTGTTCCACGGGTGGTACGGCGACAGAGGATTGCCGTTGGGGTCGGTGGCGAACCGCTGGCTGCCCGAACGGGTCCAGTCGTCGTAGAACGAGTGGTCGACGAACTCCTCGTAGCCCATGTTGATGTCGGTGAGGTTGGTGGTGACCAGCTTGCCGTCGATGATCATGCCGGGCTTGGCCCAGCGCCGGTTGCCCCACGTGTTGCAGTTGGCGTAGGTGGCGTCGTAGACCTCGCTGTCGTCCCAGATGCCGGTCTGGGCGAGGTTGATGGGGCGCTTGCCCACCAGCTCGTAGTCCGGGTTGGCCTCCAGGAAGAAGTCGGCCATGTCGTCCCAGGTGGCGATCATGACCTTGGTGTAGTCGAAGATCTTGCCCAGCTGGGTGTAGTACTCGTTGAACGACGAGGTGGTGATGGTGGTCGACAGGCCGCCGGGCACGATGGTGGACGGGTGCGGGTACTTGCCGTACATGAGCATGCACATGACCCGCCCGATCCGGGTGTACTCGAGGGACTCGAGGTAGATCTTCCCGGTCAGGGGGTTCATGGCGTCCATGATGTCCTTGATGGTGCGGAAGCCATGGACCTCATACCCCGGTGCCGGGGTCTTCTCCGCCTTCTTCACCAGCTCGGGGTTGGTGACCGCCACCAGCGAGGTGGAGTAGTCGGGACCGGCCAGCAGGCCGAGGTGCAGGGGGTGGTCGTAGAACATCTCGCCCACCTCACCCAGGTTGCGGCACTCGACCCCCAGCGGAGGAGGCTTGACCCCGAAGGCCTGCTCGATGCCCAGGGCCGACACGGTGGCGTG
>JAHWKO010000134.1 GCA_019347855.1 Actinomycetota bacterium | reverse complement strand
CGGGCTGGCAGACCTCGATCGGTGGCAGGCCCGGGTCCTCGTACGACAACCCCTCCTCGCCGAGGTACAGCCGTCCGTTGCCGTAGGTCTCGTCGTCGACCCCGTCGATCGCGACGCCATCGGGGACGGTCGGGTTGTAGTAGGTAGTGACGGCGTCCGCGTTGTGGTCCCACTGGGTGTAGATCCCGTCCAGCGGGGGGATCACGTGGACGCGCAGGAACGACTGGAAGCGGATCTCGTCGCGGTAGAAGACCTCGCGACGGATCACGTTGGTGCCGGAGTCCGCGCCCCAGGTCTCGCGGATCGCACGGACGGGGCCGGACAGCTCACCGAGCAGCATCGACGAGCCGCCCCAGTTGTTGACCTCCTCCTCGTACCCGCAGCAGGGGGTCTCGCCGCCGGGCCGCTGCTGGAACGCGCGGGCCTTCCACTGGTCGACCAGGTCCGGGCCGTAGCTCCAGTCCCCAGCGGGATCGTCGGACACCTGCAGCTCGGTCATCAGCCAGCGCCCCTCGTACCGGAAGCGGTAGCGGGGCGTGGTGATCGTGGCGGTGTCCTTCGGCCGCCGCTGGAGGTGTTCGTCCGTGATGCAGGTGTCCGTCGCCGGGTCGTAGTACGGGCCGGTCGGGGCGTCGCCGTAGTTCTCGTAGGAGGACTCGGAGAACAGGAACACATCCGCGTCGGCATCGCGTTGGTACCGGACGTAGCCGGTGGTCTCGTCGAACGCCGGCGCCGGTCCGTTCTCGCCGGCACGCATCACGTACAGGTAGCTGGTGTCGCCGGTGGCCGGATCGGTGACGGCGACCTCGCGGGTGTCGGCGATCCCGGCAGGCAGCGCCGCGTGGGGAGGTGCCTCGGGTCCGGTGTCGCGCCACAGGAAGGCCAGCTCGTCGTCGGTGTCCAGACCCGGCACCGGGTCGGTCGCCAGCTCACTGGCCGGTGCGGCCAGACACGGGTCCGATGGATGCGAGTCGGTCCACCGGAAGCCCTCCCGGTCGAACGCGTAGGTCACGTGCCGGTCGGTCTCGGAGTACGGGGCGAAGCCCGACTCGTCGTTGGAGATGTGGCGGACGAACATCTCGTCCACCTGGAACGGCACCTGGACGAAGCGGCGCGCGGCGTCGTCCCAGCGGTAGCCGAGCAGCCGGTCGCTCGGGATCCCCTCGACGCCGAGCAGATCCTGGGTGGAGGCGTCCGGTTCCTCGTAGGTGTTGTGCGAGCAGGGCTCGCTCGACGTGATGGGAGAGTCTGGACCGGGGATGCCGAACTCGCACTGCGCCCCCTCGAGCGAGTTGGCCTTGACCTCCTGGTCGCTGGGAACCGCCCAGCCGGCCAGGTCGGCACCGGTCAGGACCACGGGTTCGGTGTCCCGGACGGGCGGTGTGCCGTCGGGCACGGCCGTCGCCGACGGCGCCGCCAGGGGGAGCAGCGCCAGGACGGTCGCCAGGACGGCGATCAGGGCGGGGACGGTTCGCAGTGGCTTCACGGGTGCTCCCTCATCGGTGCATGGCCGTCGGTGTGCGATCATCGGCTGAGCACCCAGCGGCGCAGGCCTCCGGCGGTGACGGTCAGGAGCACGAGGGCCACCGCCACGCCGCCGAGGGGTCGGCCACCCGACGTCGCGAGCCGTGCCCCCACTCCGCCGTGGTCGCGTCCGTGGGCGGAGCCGGGGGGTTGCGCCGTGAACGCGATGGACAGCTCGTCGGGTTCGTGGGTGGTGTCCCCCGCGTAGGTCACGACCAGCGGCTCGCCGTCCCCGGCAGGTCCGCTGACCTTCAGCTGGTCGGCTGCGGTCCCCGTGGCATCCGTCACTGCGGTCACCGTGTGGTCACCACGGGAGAACTCCACGGTCGCCCCGACGACGGGATCACCCGCCGCGGTGGTCAGGACCGCCGACACGTCCGCGTACCCACCGATCGTGCCGCTGCGGTCCCCGGTGTACGACAGCTCGGTCGCGACGATCCGTGGACCCACGCCGGTGACGGTCACCGCGTTCGAGGACCCGCCGTTGATGTCGCCGAACTCGTCACTCGCCCCGGCCGGCTCGACCACGACCACGTCGCCGTCGGCCAGGTCCAGACCCTCCGCGCTCCAGCGCTCGCCGTCGAACGTCGCCGGGTAGGTGGCGGAGACGCCGTCGCCCTGGTGGACGGTGATCGTGACGTCGGCGATCCGGGCGGTGTCGGCCCACGGCCGGTAGGAACAGCGCAGGCAGTACACGTGCGGACCCACCTCGTGGTACTGCTC
>JAHWKO010000133.1 GCA_019347855.1 Actinomycetota bacterium | reverse complement strand
CCGGAAGGAGCTTTAAGAAAATGTGCTTCAAGAACCTACCCATTGAATTCGACGCGCAGGGCAACGCGACGCTGAAGCAGGGCGTCGCCGATCCGTATTCCTACACCGAGACCCCGGCTCCCACGCCGATCGAGGACGATCCGGATCGCATGCGCGACCTGGTCGAGCGCAACGGCAGCGTCCGGCGGGTCGACTTCGACCCGGTGACCCGGGTCGCCGGCGCGCTGGCCTTCCACACGGTGGTCGACCTCGAGAACCGCGAGGTCCTGGAGACGGCGTCGATGGCGACCCTGTTCCGTGGCTATGAGGTGATCCTCCAGGGCCGCGACCCGCGCGATGCGATCTTCATCTCCAGCCGCGCGTGCGGCGTATGCGGCGGCGTGCACGCGACCTGCTCGGCGCTGGCCATAGAGATGGCCTTCGGCATCTCGCCGCCGCCGATGGGCGTCGTGGCGCGCAACCTGCTGCTCGCGATCGAGTACCTCTACGACCACCCGATCCACCTCGCGCTGCTCGCGGCACCCGACTTCTCCGAGCCGGCCGTGCGCGAGACCAACCCGGAGATCTGGGAGCGCGCCGAGCAGACCCGCGCGCCCGGGCGTGCCACGCACGGCTACGAGTACATCTCGGAGATCATGACCGACATGACGCCGCTGACCGGGAAGCTGTACCTCGAGGGGCTGCACTACACCCGCGTCGCGCGCGAGGCCTACGTCCTGATCGGGGGCAAGTACCCACACCCCCAGACGGTCGTGCCGGGTGGCGTGTCGACGACGATCGACGTCTCGGACCTCAACGAGATCATGCTGCGCGTCGTCAAGTACTTCGACTACGGGCGCAAGGTCGTCGCTATCTGGAACGACGTGATCGACTTCTTCTACGAGGTCAACCCCAAGTACCGCGACGTCGGCACGCGTCCGATGAACATGCTGGAGCCCGGCCAGTGGGACGACCCCTATGCCTTCGACGGCACCTACGCCAATGCCGACAACTGGGCCCGTGAGCGGTGGGCGCCTCCCGGCGTGGTCGTCGACGGCGATTTGGTCACCACGAGCGTGAGTATGCTCAACGCCGGCGTCGAGGAGTTCGTCGAGCACTCCTTCTACGACGAGTGGACCGGCAACGGCAACAACGAGAACTACAGGTTCCCGACCGACCCTTCGGGCACCCCGTTGTCGCCCTACCACCCCTGGAACAAGCAGACGATCCCCAAGCCGACGGGCACCAACTGGAAGGAGAAGTACTCCTGGGCGACCTCTCCGCGCTGGGACCGTCTCGCCATGGAGACGGGCGCCTACGCGCGCATCTGGGCGTGCGCCCAGTCCAGCCCCAAGGACTGGAGGGGCAGCGAATTCCTCCAGCCGACGGGTAGCAGCCTGCATATCCAGCTCCCCAAGGCCGAGCTGCCCAACGACCCGATCGAGTACAAGATCCCCGAGACGTGGGGCGCCTTCGAGCGCAACCGCGGGCGGGCCTACTGCATCCTCTACACCGCGGCGATCGCCTACGACAACCTCCTGCTCGCCTACGACCTCCTGCGCAAGGGCGGGCCCGACGCGAAGATGTCCACGCCCTACAAGGTGCCCAAGGACTTTCGCATGGGGGCCGGCTTCTGGAGCGCCGGCCGCGGCTACCTGACCCATCACATGACCATGGACAACGGCGTGATCGAGAACTACCAGATCCTCACGCCCTCGACCTGGATGGCCTCACCCAAGGACCCGTTCGGCAACCCGGGACCCTACGAGGAGGCCGTGGCCGCCACGCCGCTGCTGGAGAACTACGAGAAGCCCGAGGACTTCAAGGGCATCGACGTCCTGCGCGCGATCCGCAGCTTCGACCCGTGCATGCCGTGCACGACCCACATCCACACCGACAACCGCACGATCTCGCGCGAGGTGGTCACCTGTGCCTGCGGGGCGGAGGGCCCTCACGAGCACTAGAGCGGGACGGGAGCACTAGAGCGGGACGGGAGAGTTAGCGGTCATGCGCGTGCTGGTCGGCGGTGTCGGCTACCGCTTCCTGCGCGACGGCGCGGTCGGTGTCTACATGGCCGACCGGCTCGCCGTGGCCGCGACCAACGGGGTCGAGGTGGAGGATCTGGGCTACCACCCGATCGGTTTCACCCAGAACCTCCAGGACCGTCCGCCCTACGACCGGGTGGTGCTGGTCGGAGCGGTGAAGCGTGGCCGGGAGCCGGGAACGGTGACGGCCTATCGTTGGGACCATGCCCTGCCCTCCACCAACGAGATCCAGGACCGGGTGTC
>JAHWKO010000132.1 GCA_019347855.1 Actinomycetota bacterium | reverse complement strand
CGCGGTCGGCAGCCTGGTCGTCGCGGCAGGACGGATGGGTTGGGGCAGGCACCACCGAGAACCCGTGTTCTACTGCGATGTCGTGCGCGTCGCGCCCCGGGGTGTGATGGCCAAGTACAGACGGATCTGCAGGCGAGCGGCGCGTCGGAGCCGGCACCCGGCCAGTAGCCGGCGGTAGAGCGTCGCGTGGCTCCGACGGGGAGGATGGATGCCGAGATGCGTCCCAGGACCACGATGCCGGCAGTGTCGGGGGCGGCGCCGTTCCCGTACCACACCTAAGTGGTACGGTATGAGCATGGATGTGTTCACGGTTCTGGACGAGATCAACCGCCTGCTGGACGCGGAGGATGAGACGACCGTCAACACCTCGATGCGGCTTCCAGCGACGCTGCGTGATGCAGCGGGGCTCGCCGTCGAGCATCTGGGAGTGGCCTCGTCGACGACGACCATGACCGCGGCGGCGCTGCGCGCCGCGCTGGAGACCGCGGTGATGAGAATAGCGTTGGAGATCCACTACCAACAGCATCCGGAGGCACGCCCATCGTTGGTCGAGGTGGCACTGGCGCTGGCTGCACAGGACGGCTCGCCGCTCGCCCAGCGACCGGACCTCATCGAACGGGCCGCCGCCCAGGTGACCTCACGGCGTCCGGACGCGGACGCGGATGACGTGTTGCTGTGGGCCGAAGCGCAACGGGCAGCCCCCGCGTGAGAGCCGTCGTCCTCGACAACGAGGCGATACAGGCGTTGCGGGACCCGTCCCACCGCAAGCACCGGACGGTCGTCGCTCACCTCGAAGGTGTGACCCAACGCCGACGCCACGGCGCATCCGTGATCGCGGTCACCCCGACCGCCGTGCGTGTGGAGGCGGGATGGGACCGTTCCACGCCAGCGTCGGCGGCGATCAACAGGTTCCGCGTCGAAGACCGGCCGCTGGACACCTCCGCTGCGGACATGGCCGCAGCCATCCACGCCCGGACCGGCAAGGGCGTCGCCGACTCGCACGTCGGCGCGACCGTTCGCGACCTACTCGTCGACGACGTCGTGGTCCTGGGCAGCGACCCAGACGACATGGAACTGGTGTCGCACCCCAGGGCGATCACCGCCGTCCGCATCTGAGCACCGACGGTCCCCGCTAGCGCCACGAGACGTCAGGGGACGAGCGTCAGGGCGTCCACGCGGTCGGGCCGGACGGTGGCGCATAGACCATGGTCGAGCGTCGCCACCTTCGCTCCCCTGGGCGCTTCGAGGAGCGCCACGAGGCTGGCGTCGACGACACCGGGTCCGAGGTTCGCGTACGTCTCCTGCAGGACGCGCTCTACAAGCAACGGGCGCGGCTGTACTGGGAGGTCGCCGAGACCCGCCGGCGGCGCCTGCACCGCCTGTCCCCTGAGCTCGCGTACCCGGACATGTCCGCGTGCTCCTCGACGATGGTCAAGGGGTACGGGAAGGTTCCGGCCGGCAGGCTGGTTGCCTACTACGACGACGACCG
Organism: Actinomycetota bacterium; assembly: GCA_019347855.1. The sequence continues at coordinate 816 of JAHWKO010000132.1, read as the reverse complement.
GACGGAGGATCCAGGTGCCAGAGGAACGCGAGTTCGACGTGATCGTGCTAGGTGGCGGCTCGGCGGGTGAGAACGCCGCGTGGTACGCGATCGACAACGGCCTGTCCGTCGCGATCGTGGAGTCCGAGCTGGTCGGCGGCGAGTGCACCTACTGGGCCTGCATGCCCTCCAAGGCGCTCCTCCGTCCCGGCGAGGTGCTGGCCGCCGCGCGGCGCGTCCCCGGTGCGGTCCCCGCGGTCACCGGGACCGTCGACGTCGACGCGACCCTGAGCAGCCGGGACTCGTTCGCGGCGAACTGGGACGACGTGCACCAGGCCAACTGGGTCGAGAGCATCGGTGCCGAGCTGGTACGTGGCCACGGACGTCTCGCTGGCGAACGAACGGTCGAGGTGGAGCAGGACGACGGCGGGATCGTGACGTTGACCGCCGGCAAGGCGGTCGTCGTGGCCACGGGTTCGCGCGCGGCGATCCCGCCCGTCGACGGGCTCCGGGACATCGAGATCTGGGACAACCGCGACATCACCTCGGCGAAGCAGGTACCAGCACGGCTGCTGATCCTGGGCGGCGGGGTGGTCGGCGTCTCGATGCTGTATCACCTCGCGAAGAAGGGCTGGTCGGACGTGGTGCTGCTCGAGCGCAAGGAGCTGACCTCGGGCTCGACCTGGCACGCCGCGGGCCTCCTGCCGCTGTTCAACATGAGCTACTCGGTCGGCCAGATCCACAAGTATTCGGTCAGGTTCTACCAGGAACTCGAGGAAGAGACCGGCCAGAACGTCGGGTTCCGCAAGGTCAGCAACATCCGCCTCGCGCTGAACC
>JAHWKO010000131.1 GCA_019347855.1 Actinomycetota bacterium | reverse complement strand
CGGCCTGTGCGGCCATGGGCATTTCGACCTCGGCGCCTACGACGCCTACCTGTCGGGCGCCCTGGAGGACCCCGACTTCGACCAGGCCTCCATCGACGCCGCGCTGGCACGGCTGCCCGACGACGTGCCGGCGCTGCGGTGCGCGCGGTCCTTGGTGACCGATAGGGAGGCTGTCGCTGAGGCGCCGCGCTGCGTTGGCGGGGGCAGGATTCGAACCTGCGAAGGCTGAGCCAGCGAATTTACAGTCCGCCCCGTTTGACCGCTTCGGTACCCCGCCGGGGGTCGGCAGGATAGCGATCAGAGGACGCCTGATCGCGGCGATCGGAGGATCACCCGCTGTCAGCCCGGGTAATCGACCGATCTTCGCGGCGGGCTGCTCGCTCCGCCGTTTGCCCTCGTCCCTCGCCGCGTCGAGCGCCGCGGCCCTACGAAGCGTCGCGCAGCCGCTGGGCCTCGGGCAGCGCCTCGAGCTTCTTGAGCGTGTGGTTCTCGATCTGGCGGATGCGCTCGCGGGTGACGTTGAAGGCCTGGCCCACCTCCTCGAGCGTGCGCGGGCGCCCGCCCGTCAACCCATAGCGCATCTCGATGACCTCCCGCTCGCGAGGGGGCAGCGTGGACAGGGCGCGGCGGACGTTCTCACGGCGCATGGTGTCGGAGGCCAGCTCGAAGGGCGAGGGCATGGTCTCGTCCTTGACGAAGTCGCCCAGCGATGTCTCCTCCTCATCGCCGATGGGTTTCTCCAGGGAGATCGGCTGCTGGCTCATGCGCAGGACGTCGCGCACCTCGGAGGGCGAGCACTCGAGCTGGGCGGCGATCTCCTCGGGCGCGGGCTCGCGGCCCAGGGCCTGGACGAGCTGGCGCTCGACATGGACGACCTTGTTGAGCTTCTCGACCATGTGGACCGGGATACGGATCGTGCGGCCCTTGTCGGCGATGGCGCGGGTCACCGCCTGGCGGATCCACCAGGTCGCGTAGGTGGAGAACTTGTAGCCGCGGCGATGGTCGAACTTCTCGACCGCGCGGATCAGGCCCAGCGAGCCCTCCTGGATGAGGTCCAGGAAGGTCAGGCCTCGGCCCAGATAGCCCTTGGCGATGGACACGACGAGGCGCAGGTTGGCCTCGACCATGTGCTGCTTGGCGTCCATGTCGCCGCGCTCGATGCGCTTGGCCAGCGCGATTTCCTCGGCGCCGGTGAGCAGGGCCGTGCGCCCGATGGAGCGCAGGTACAGACGCAGCGAGTCGAGGCTGGGCTCGACCGTCAGGTCGATGTCGGGGCCGCTCGGCGCCGCATCGCCGCGCCCGGCGGCCCTGCGGGCCTCCGCGGCCGTCTCGATGCGCGCGGCCTCCGGCGTGGCCAGGGCGCGGCCGTCGGAGCCGAGAACCTCGACGCCCTGGTCAGACAGGTAGGCGTGCAGCTCGCCGATCTGCTCCTTGGTCACCTCGACCTCGTCGAGGGCGTACGCGAGCTCGTCGAAGCCCACGGTCCCTCGCTCGATGGCGTCGGTCACGAGCAGGCGCAGCTCCTCGAACTCGTGGATCGGCGCGTCGTCGGCCAGCAGCCCATCCGCCTTGATCATGCGCTCGCGCCCTCCTCGCTCACGGGCCTCCACCCACGGTGGTGAGTGATAGCACAGGCCCTGGGCGGCCAGGACCGCCCGGCTAACGTTGGCCCCGCCGTGGAGTCCGCGATCACCCGAATCCTCGACCCCGACGACGTCCAGGCGTCGCCGCCGCGCCTGCCGCTCAGCCTCTCGCGCGTGGGCGTCACAGAGGTGGAGAAGATCCTGCGCCTGCGAGTGGGCGACCACGAGCAGCTCTTCTCCGCCGAGCTGGCCTGTTTCGTCGACCTCGGGCCCACCCAGAAGGGCGCCCACATGTCGCGCTTCGAGGAGACGGTCAACGAGGCGATCGGCGAGGTGGTGCTCAACGAGGCCCCGTTCCGCGCCGAGACGCTGGCCGAGCGCGTCGGACTGCTGGTGCGCGAGCGCCAGGGCGCGCGGCGCGCCGAGGTGACCGTCTCCGCCCGCTACCCCGAGCACCGGCCCGCGCCGATCTCGGGCATACCAACGCAGGAGATCTACACGATGCACGGCACCGCCGTGGTCTCGCAGGCCGGCACGCGGCGCCTCATCGGCGTCACCGCGCAGGGCATGACCGCCTGCCCGTGCGCGCAGGACCTCGTGGCCGCGAGCGCCCGCGAGCGCCTCGCCGCTGACGGCTTCGACGAGGAGGAGATCGAGCGCATCCTCGGCGCGGTGCCGGTGGCCACGCACAACCAGCGCGGGCTGGGCACCCTGCATGTCGGCTGCCCCGAGGGCTGTACCGACGACATCG
>JAHWKO010000130.1 GCA_019347855.1 Actinomycetota bacterium | reverse complement strand
GCACGACCACGCCGACCGCACCCACAGCGACGCCCGCACGCACCGCCCGTGCTATACCCGCGACCCCGTCAGCGGACCGGACCAGCAGGACCGGGTAGGCGACCGCCACCACCAGCGTCAGGCGTCCGAGAACTGTCCCACCAACTCGGAGGCAGCTGCGAGCTGCGCTCACACATCGACCACGGAACAACCGCGGTCGTACGGGTACCACGTGTCCACCCGCAAGCCACGATGTTCCACCATCGCCCACACCACGCCCTGATCGGCACGTCGCGCGACGGACAGAGGTCCGGCCACCTAGCCGTAACGACCTGACCTCCCGAGCATCCCCGCCCCGGTCCCGACGATCGCCGCGACGTGGCATGCTCGCGGGGTAGCGTCGCCGGCCCAACAGCGTGACGTGTTCGGTCCGTGCGGCGACCCGCCCCGAGCGTCACCCAGGTTCCGCTCGGCAGGCAGGTTAACCTCGGTCTGCGACCACTGACCCCCCGGTATGAGGAGCATGACGTGACTGAGCGCGCGAGCGAGTGCCCGATCACGGGAGGCCGGACGTCGTTCGACGGACCCTCGAACGAGACGTGGTGGCCGAACCAGCTGAACCTGCGGATGCTCCACCCGGACCACCCCAACGCCGACCCGATGGGTCCGGACTTCGACTACGCGCAGGCGTTCGCGGAGGTCGACATCGAGGAGCTCACCGAGGACGTCGACGCCCTCATGCGGGACTCGCAGGATTGGTTCCCGGCCGACTGGGGCCACTACGGCCCGCTGTTCATCCGGATGTCCTGGCACGCCGCTGGCACCTACCGGGTCTCCGACGGCCGGGGCGGTGGCGGTTCCGGCTCCCAGCGGTTCGCTCCGCTCAACAGCTGGCCCGACAACGCGAACCTGGACAGGGCGCGGCGCCTGCTGTGGCCGGTCAAGAAGAAGTACGGCCGCAGGCTCTCGTGGGCCGACCTGCTGATCTTCACGGGCAACCGTGCGCTGGAGACGATGGGCTTCGAGACCTTCGGGTTCGGCTTCGGGCGTGAGGACATCTGGGCACCGGAGGAGGACGTCTTCTGGGGTCCGGAGGCCGAGTGGCTCGGCGACGAGCGCTACAGCGGCGACCGGGAGCTCCACGAGCCGCTCGCAGCCGTGCAGATGGGCCTGATCTACGTCAACCCCGAGGGGCCGAACGGTGAGCCGGACCCGCTGAAGGCGGCGCACGACATCCGTGAGACGTTCGGTCGCATGGCGATGAACGACGAGGAGACCGTGGCGCTGATCGCCGGTGGGCACACGTTCGGGAAGACCCACGGGGCGACCCCTTCCACGGTCGGTCCCGCGCCCGAGGCCGCCGGTCTCGCCGAGCAGGGCCTCGGCTGGAAGGGCGGCGTCGGCGCCGAGACCGTCACCAGCGGCCTCGAGGGCGCCTGGACGCCGGATCCGATCGAGTGGAGCCACAGCTTCTTCGAGATGCTCTTCAAGTACGAGTGGGAGCTGACCGAGAGCCCCGCCGGTGCGAAGCAGTGGACGCCGAAGGACGTCGAGGAAGCCGACCTCGTCCCGGATGCGCACAACCCCGGCGAGAAGCACCCGCCGATCATGCTGACGACGGACCTCTCGCTGCGGGAGGACCCGGCGTACCGCGAGATCTCGCAGCGATTCGCGGAGGACCCCGACACGTTCGCCGACGCCTTCGCCCGGGCCTGGTACAAGCTGATCCACCGCGACATGGGGCCGACCGCCCGGTACCTCGGCCCGCTCGTCCCCGACGAGGAGCTGCTCTGGCAGGACCCGGTCCCCGAGCACGAGGGCCCGCTGGTCAGCGACACCGAGATCGACACGCTCAAGCAGCAGGTCGCGGACTCCGGCCTCACGGCCGCGCCGCTCGTGTCCACTGCGTGGGCGTCGGCCTCGACCTTCCGCGGCTCCGATAAACGCGGCGGCGCCAACGGAGCGCGCATCCGCCTCAGCCCCCAGAAAAACTGGGAGGTCAACGAGCCCGAGCGGCTCGCGACGGTGCTGGACGAGGCGACCGGCAAGTGGGGCGTCAAGGTCAACCGCGTCGAGATCCGCGGCATCGAGCCGCCGCCCACGATCCGCGACGCGATGGAGCAGGCGATGCGCGCCGACCGCGGCAAGCGGGCGGCCATCCTCACCGCCGAGGGGCAGCAGCAGTCGGTCGTGCTGTCGGCGCAGGGGTCGAAGCAATCCGTCGTCCTCAACGCCGAGGCCGACCGCCAGGCGACGATCCTGCGGGCGGAGGCCGAGCGCGAGGCACTGCTGCTGCGGGCCCAGGGCGAGGCGCAGGCGATCGCGACCGTCGTCTCGGCGATCAAGGCAGCCGGTGTCGACGAGACCGTCCTCGCCTACCAGCGCCAGCAGCTGCTGCCGCGCCTCGCCGA